>NZ_MWLP01000095.1:0-16492 GCF_010634885.1 Microbacterium sp. B35-04
AGGAATCTACCCTTTCGCGCCTCTCTCGGGGGCGGTGCGGATCAGGGGCGCAGGCGGGCGACGACCTCGGCGACCGGGACGACCTCGCGGTCGCCGGTGCGGCGGTCCCAGAGCTCGACCTGCCCGTCGGCGGCCCCGCGGCCGACGATGACGATCTTCGGCACGCCGACGAGCTCGGCATCGCCGAACTTCACGCCCGGCGAGACCTTGGGGCGGTCGTCGTAGAGCACGTCCAGACCGGATGCCTCGAGATCCGCCGACAGCTGCGCAGCGACGTCGAACACGACGACATCACGGCCTGCAGCGACCACGTGCACGTCGAACGGAGCCACCGATGCCGGCCAGATGAGGCCCTTGTCGTCGTTGTTGAGCTCGGCGATGATCGCGAGGATGCGGGTCACGCCGATGCCGTAGGAGCCCATCGTGACGGTGACGAGCTTGCCGTTCTCGTCGAGGACCTTGAGGCCGAGGGTCTCGGCGAAGAAGCGGCCGAGCTGGAAGACGTGCCCGATCTCCATGCCGCGCGCGAGCTCGACCGGGCCGGAGCCGTCCGGTGCAGGGTCTCCCGCGCGCACGTTCGCGACCTCGACGAACCCGTCGCCGGCGAAGTCCCGCCCGGCCACCAGCGTGTGGACGTGCTTCTGGTCGATGTTGGCGCCGGTGATCCACGCGGTGCCGTCCGCCACGCGCGGGTCGAGCAGGAAGCGGATGCCGGTGGCCGACTCCTCGCCGAGCACCGCGCCGGTCTCGGACCACGGGCCGATGTAGCCCTTGACGAGCAGCGGGTGCTTCTCGAAGTCCTGGTCGGTCGCGGGCTCCACGGCGGCGGGCGCGAAGGCGACCTCGGCGCGCTTGTCGTCGATGTCGCGGTCACCGGGTACACCGACGATCACGAGTTCCCTGGTGCCGTCGAGGTGGGTGAGGGCGAGCACCACGTTCTTGAGGGTGTGCGCCGCTGTCCACGACAGCGCGCCGTCGGTCGCCGGTCCGGCGATCCCCGAGGCGGGGGCGTCGAGGTGGGCGTTCGCGTGGTCGACGAGCGTCTGGATCGTGGGCGTGTCCGGCGAATCGAAGATCACCGGTGCGCCCAGCCCGTCGAACCGGATCGGCGACGGAGGGGTCGTCGTATACGCCTCCACGTTGGCGGCGTAGCCGCCGGCCGAGCGGACGAACGTGTCCTCGCCGACGGGGGTCGGGTGCAGGAACTCCTCCGACCGCGCGCCGCCCATCAAGCCGTTGTCGGCCGCGACGATGACGTATTCCAGTCCGAGCTGCTGGAAGATCCGCTCGTAGGCGTCGCGCTGCGACTGGTACGAGGCATCCTGACCCTCGTCGGTGTAATCGAACGAGTACGCGTCCTTCATCGTGAACTCGCGGCCGCGCAGGAGTCCGGCACGCGGGCGGGCCTCGTCGCGGTACTTGTCCTGGATCTGGTAGATCGTCAGCGGGAGGTCCTTGTACGACGAGTACAGGTCCTTCACGAGGAGCGTGAACATCTCCTCGTGGGTGGGCGCGAGCAGGTAGTCGGCGCCCCTGCGGTCCTGCAGCCGGAAGATGCCGTCGCCGTAGGAGGTCCAGCGGCCCGACGCCTCGTAGGGTTCGCGCGGCAGCAGTGCCGGGAAGTGCACCTCGTAGGCGCCCGCGCTGGTCATCTCGTCGCGGATGACCTTCTCGATCTTCGCCTTGACCTTGAGCCCCAGCGGCAGCCAGGTGAAGATGCCCGGCGCGGCCCGCCGGATGTAGCCGGCGCGCACGAGCAGCCGGTGGCTCGTGACCTCCGCGTCGGCGGGGTCTTCACGGAGCGTGCGGAGGAAGAAGTGCGACAGACGGGTGACCACGAGGGTCAAGTCTAGGGCGAGCGGATGCCGCGGCCTCTCCGGGCAGCGCGGGCGTGCCTCGCCGCTTCCCGGAGTCAGGGGCGCATCAGCGCGAGCACCACCGCGGTGAGCGGCAGTGCGTCGGTCGTGCTCCGGATGATGTCGGGCGTCACCATGAGGACGTTGACGCCGTCGGTCGCGACGATCACGGAGCCGGATCCCTCGTAACGGTCGAGCCCGGGGGCGACGACGGCGGCCTGTGCCCCGTCGACCGTCACCGGCTGCGCGTCCGTCGCGTCGAGCGCCGTCTGGAATGCGATCGCGCCGCCGGGGACGACGTCGACCCGGACGACCTCACCCGAGGTCGTGTCCCCGCTCCCCGAGGTGAAATGCAGCTCGCACCAGTTCGTGACGCCCGCGAAGAGCGCGATGCCCTCCAGTCGCTCGGTCGCCTCGCCGCCACTGCTCTGTCCGAGCAGTGCGATCCGCTCGAAGCCGTAGACCGCCGGGTCGATGGATGCGACGATCGCGGCGCAGTCGGGCAGCGCCCACCACTCGGCCGTACGGGCCGCGGGGCTCGGGGCCGGGTGATCGGCCAACCGGCGCGACGCCTCCGCGAAGAGCCCGGCCACACCGGCCGCCGTCACGGAATCCTTCTCGCCCCCGGCACGGACGACCATCCAGGTGCCGCCGACGACGCCCGCCTCCGTGCACTCGACGCGCGTCCCGTCCTCCGTGACGGGCACGCACCCGGTCGCGGTGCCGGACCGCAGAGCGTCGCCGACCACGGCCTCGGGATAGGCCATCAGGTGTGCGGTGGCCGCCAGGTACACGCCGTCCGAGACCCAGACGCAGTCGATGCCCCCGAGGACCTCGTTCGCGCCGGTCTTCCAGCGGTAGTCCGACAGCATCATGTCGATCTTGGCGACCGCCTCCACGTCCGCCTCGTCGAGCGCGTTCTCGCATTCTCCGGCGAAGGGAGTGACGCCCGCAGCCGGCGCAGACGGAGTGCTGGGTGCGGGTGTCGGAGTCGGCGTCGGGGTGGGCGTCGACTCGGGGGTCGGCGAGGGAGACGGCGTCGGCCGGGTCTCGCTCGTCGTCGGCGCGGGCGCCGGCCGCGCGTCGGACCCGAGCAGGGCGGCGGTCGTGATGGCTCCGCCGCTCACCACGCCGATCAGCACGAGCGCGATCGCGCCGGCGGCGATCCGCATCTGGCGCTTGCCCGCGGGGCGGATGCGCTGCGCGCCCGCCAGAACGAGATCGCGCATCTCGATGCGCTCGTTCGGGGTGAGGTCGTCGTTCATGCCCATGCTCCCTCGATCGAAGCCATGTCTTCGCGTAGCTTTGCCTTGGCGCGGGCGAGCCGCGACTTCACGGTGCCCACAGGGATGCCGAGTGTCTCGGCCGCCGCCCGGTCGGGATAGCCCTCGAGGACGGTCAGTACGACGACGCTCTGCTCGCGGGCGGGCAGTCTCTTCAGGGCGGCGAGCACACCGGTCTCGTCCGGACCCTCCGGTGCTCCAGGGTTCGCCGCGACCGGCGTCCGGGCGAGGAGCGACCGGTAGCGGCGGCCGGAGCGCTCGAGATTGCGGGCGCAGTTCGAGACGGTGTTCAGCAGCCACGGCAGTGGCGAGCCGTCCACGAGGCGCACCGATTCGCGCTTGCGCCAGAGTTCGAAGAACCCGATCGTCACCGCATCCTTGGCGTCCTCTCGCGCTGTGAGCAGACGGCGAGCGTGCCGGAAGAGACGTGCCTCGTGGCGGTCGAACAGCATCGCCAGCGCGGCCTCGTCGCCGGCCAGGACCCGCTCCCAGAGGGAGGCGTCGTCATCTTCCATACTCTGTAGTGTCCGGGTTCGCGTGGATGGTTCATATCCCATTGGGCGGCGGCCGGAGAAGCGCGAGATCATTCCGCCTGCCGCACCATCGGCCCGGTCGTCTGCCTACACTGAGCGGGTGCCCGCACGTCGCCCCAGAGTGGTCCCGGCACGGGCCCACGACGACCTGACCGAATCGCTCGCGCAGCTGCGGACGGAGCTCGACCTGCAGGCCGGCTTCCCGGCGGAGGTCGAGGCCGAAGCACAGCAGGCGGTGCGCAGCGTCCCGACCGAACCGGCGGCCGCGCAGCTCGACGACCTTCGCGACATCGAGTTCCTCACGATCGACCCCGCGGGCTCCACGGATCTCGATCAGGCGCTGCACCTCGAGCGCACGGCGACGGGCGCGGTGCTCCAGTACGCCATCGCCGACCTGCCCGCCTTCGTGGCACCGGGTGGCGCCGTCGACGGCGAAGCGCGTCTGCGCGGGCAGACGCTGTACGCGGCCGACGGCCGGATCCCGCTGCATCCCGTCGCCCTCAGCGAGGACGCGGCCTCGCTGCTGCCGGGGCGGGAGAGGCGTGCGTTCGTGTGGCGCTTCGTGCTCGACGATGGCGCACGCCCGGTCGAGACCACCCTGCGCCGCGCGGTGATCCGCTCCCGCGCCCAGTGGACCTACGTGGATGCGCAGGCCGCCATCGACACCGGCACCGCGCCGGAAGCGCTGCGAGCGCTCGCGTGGTTCGGGCCGCTGCGCCGGGAACGCGAGGCGGAGCGCGGCGGCGTGAGCCTCAACGTTCCGCAAGCCCGCATCGTCGCCGACGATCACGGATACCGCCTCGAACGGGAGGCGCCGCTCGCCATCGAGGACTGGAACGCGCAGGCCTCCCTGCTGACGGGCATGGCGGCGGCAGAACTGATGCTCCGCGGTGGCGTCGGCATCCTCCGCACCATGCCCGCCGCTGAGCCCGATGACATCACCGCGTTCCGTGCACAGACGGTGGCGCTCGGCATCCCCTGGCCGCGAGATGTCTCGTACGGCGACTATCTGCGCTCACTCGACCGCGATCTGCCGGCGGCGCTGGCGATCCTGGATGCCGCTGCCGGGCTTTTCCGCGGCGCCGGCTACGTGGCCTTCGACGGCGACCCGCCTGCCGATCCTCTGCAGGCAGCGATCGGTGCGCCGTACGCGCACGCCACCGCTCCCCTGCGCCGACTGGTCGATCGCTGGTCGCTCGTCACGTGCGAAGCGCTGGCGAATGGGCGTGAGGTTCCGGAGTGGGTGCGCGAGGCCCTCCCCACCCTTCCGAAGATCATGGCTCGTAGCGACGGCGTGGCGAACCGGCTGGATGCCGCCACGCTCGACAGGGTCGAGGCCGCGCTGCTCTCACGGCACGAAGGGCAGGTCTTCGAGGCGGTGGTGCTCGGCCGGCGCAACGACGGCGCTCGGGTGCAGCTGACCGATCCTCCGGTGACAGCGAAGGTGACCGGCCTCGACGCCGCCCCGGGCGAGACGGTGCACCTGCGTCTCACGCGCACCTCGATCGCGACCGGCACGATCGTGCTGGAGCCGACCGCCTAGCCTGGGTCGTGACGACGGAATCGTCCGTGTCCACTGACCGCCCGGGCCCGCGGATCTCGGATCGGCGGAATAGCCGCAGCCCTCGAGCGCTTGCATGACTCCACTGCATGCTCCGCGCTGCACCCCGCACATTGCACACCGCACACCGTTCGCACCCGCTGATCGGGATGCCGCACCCGAGGAGTCCCATGAACGACAGTGCCGGCGACACCACCACCGCCATCGCTGCCGTCGACGGAGACATCGACACGCCAACGCCGGTCGCGCCGCCCTCGGTGCACGTGCGCGCAGTCGTGACGTGGCTGGCGATCTTCCCGCTGGTGTCGATCGGCATGCTCCTGCTCGGACCTGTCTCGGACTCGTGGCACCCGATCCTGCGCGCGCTCGTGCTCACGGCTGTGGTCGTGCCGCTCGCCGTCTACGTCGTCGTGCCGCGCCTTCTCCGCGCCTATCTGGCGCTCAGCCGCCGACAGGTCGCCCGGCGCCGGTGAACCGGTCGCTCGTCAGCGCGAGCGGCGACCCGCGTGGAGCACCTCGCGCACCACGAGCCCGGCCACGAGAGCCCAGAACGCCGCGCTGACACCCGCGATGGCGACCCCCGACGCCGCGACGAGGAACGTCACCACGGCGGGCAGCCGCTCCCCCGGGTCGTCGATCGCCTGCTGCACGGCCGACCCGAAGGCGCCGAACAGCGCGATGCCGGCGACCGCCGGGATGACGGCCTCCGGAGCGACCACGACCAGCGCTACCAGCGCCGCCGACAGCCCGCCCAGCACGATGCCGGCGGCGCCGGTCGACACGCCGGCGATCCAGCGTCGCTTCGGATCGGGATCGGCGTCGGGCGCCGCGGCGAGCGCCGCGCTGATCGCCGCGAGGTTGATCGCGTGCCCGCCCGCCGTCGCGCCGATCGCGGTGCCGACGCCGGTGACGAGCATCGCCGGCCGCCACGGCACCTCGTAGCCGAAGCTGCGCATGATCGCGACGCCCGGCACGTTCTGCGACGCCATCGTCACCAGGAAGAGCGGCAGCGCGAGGCCGACGACGGCTCCGAAGGTGAGCGTGGGCGCCGTGAGCTCGAGCCGCGGCACGAAGAGCGCCGGGTCGATCGTCGCGCCCGTGACGGCGACATCCACCCCCACGACCACGGATGCCGCGACGAACGCGAGCGGCACGGCCCACCGGGGTGCGATCCGCACGAACACCAGCCACGTCACCACGACCGGCACGACGCCCCACGGGTTGACCACGAGGCCCGTGACCGGCGCGAGGCAGAGCGGAAGCAGCACGCCCGCGAGCATCGCCTGGGCGATGGAGGGCGGGATCCGGGCGATGAGCCGGCCGAGCTGCGGCCACAGCGCGGTCAGCAGGATGAGCGCCGCCGTCACCAGGAAGGCCCCGACCGCCGCCGGCCATCCGCCCTCGACCGAGCCCGTCGCGGCGAGCACGGCGGCGCCGGGTGTGGACCAGGCGACCGTGATCGGCATCCGGTACCGCCAGGCGAGGAGGATGGCCGAGGTGCCCATGGTGAGGCACAGCACCAGCAGTCCGCTCGCCGCCTGGGCGCGCGTGGCGCCGACCGCGTCGAGCCCCGTCAGCACGACCGCGAACGAGCTCGTGACACCGACCAGCGCCGTCACGATCCCCGCGACGATGGGGCGCGAGAGGGGCGCGACTGCCTCCGAAGGCGCGGCGGCGCTCATGCGTTCTGCCGACCGCGGTAGACGGCGGTCCGGAGCTCGACCTCCCAGACGTCGCGCGCGGGCATCCCGACCTCGTGCGCGACGGCGACCTCGGCGTCGACGTCGTACGGCACGCGCACGAAGCGCACCTCGAACGGCGCGGGCGCGGTCGCGCCGAGCACGCCCTCGAGGATCACGTAGCTCGGCGTCGGCTCGTCGAGCGGATTGCCGACGCTTCCGGTGTTGAAGAGCGTGCGGCCGTCGCGCGACTCGAGGTACGCATCGTGGACGTCGCCGTAGCCCACGACCGTCGGTGCCGGGCCGTCGCCCGTCATGGCCGTGGCGCGGAACATGCCGTCGAACTCTTCATCGGTGTGATGGAAGCGCACCCGCACATGCGGGCTCGCGGCCGACGCATGGAACAGCCGGATGCGGCGGCCGCTCATCACGAGGTCGTGGCTGAGCCCGAGACTGCCGAGCCACTGCCGCTGTGCGGCAGAGAGCTCGTCCCGCCACCACCGCATCTCCTCCGGCTGGTCGTCCCCGACGGTGCCGATGAAGTCGTCCCAGTTGCCGCGGATGTTGACCTCGCACACCTCGCGCAGCCGGTCGCAGGCGGCCGCACCCCGCGGGCCCTTGCCGATGTTGTCGCCCAGATTGAAGATCCGACGGATGCCGTGTCCGGCGATGTCGTCGAGCACCGCCTCCAGCGCAGTCAGGTTGCCATGGACGTCGGAGATGACGGCGATCCGGTCGAGAGGCACCTTCGGATCATGCCACGGCTGGCGGAGCGAGAGCGGTGTCAGCGCTCGAACTCGGCGAGCGCGTCGGCGATCATGCGGTGGCCCTGCGCCTCGAACGCCTCGTCGCCCACCTGATGCGCCCAGCAGGCGGTGCCGATGGCTTCCCGCAATCTCAGCAGGAGCCAGTGAGACGGCCCGGAGGCGCGGTCGGACGGGCCGGAGCCGAGCTTCGGATCGCGGCCGTACCCCTCGAAGAACGCGGTCTCGCAGGTGGGATTCTCACGCCATTCCTGCGCCGCGAGCCGCACGAAGTCCGTCGCGGCCGGGCGGAAGGCGAACCTGCCGAAGTCGATCACCCGCACCACGCCGCCGTCCACGAGCCAGTTGCGGGGCTGCCAGTCCCCGTGCGTCGGAACGAGGTCGTCCTCGACCGGCGGCAGCGCGGCGAGCGCGTGACGCAGCCGTGCCTGCATTTCCGGCGCGATGGCGTCGGACGTGTCGAGCCAGCGCAAGGCGCGACGCGTGGCAGCGGCATCCGTTCCGTCCGACGGGCGGGAAGCCTGGTCGTGGAACCGCCGCAGGAGCTCTCCCGCGCGCCGGTGCACCCCCGGGTCCACTCCCGCAGGCGTCCGGTACGCGAGCACGCCGGGCAGCCAGTCGAGCACCAGCACACGTGCCGCGCGGTCGGCGTGCAGCAGAAGCGCCGCATGCCCGCCGTGCTGCCACGGTGAGACGAACCCGCCCTCATGAGCGTCGAGCTCGCGACCCATGTGGTGGTCGGCGTCGCCGGACGCCTTGACGATCAGCTCCCGCTCGGCGTGCCGCACCCGCAGCACGACTGTCTCCACCTGGTTCCAGCTGAGGTCGGCGACGACCTCGGCTCCCGGCAGCCACTCGTCGACCCGAACCCGCTGCACGGCCGAGAGCCGGCCGAAGCCCATCAGGACGTGACGACCTGCGCTGTGCCGACTGCCGCGTCAGGGCCCATCTCGGCGGCGAGGCGGTTCGCCTCCTCGATGAGGGTGGCGACGATGTCGGCCTCGGGGACGGTCTTGATGACCTGCCCCTTCACGAAGATCTGCCCCTTGCCGTTGCCGGAGGCGACACCGAGGTCGGCCTCGCGGGCCTCGCCCGGCCCGTTGACGACGCAGCCCATGACGGCCACGCGCAGCGGCACGGTCATGTCCTTGAGGCCCTCGGTGACGTTGTCTGCCAGCGTGTAGACGTCCACCTGGGCACGGCCGCACGACGGGCACGACACGATCTCGAGCTTGCGCTCGCGCAGGTTGAGGGACTGCAGGATCTGGTGGCCGACCTTGACCTCTTCGGCGGGTGGCGCCGACAGCGAGACGCGGATCGTGTCGCCGATGCCCTCGGCGAGCAGGATGCCGAACGCCGTCGCGGACTTGATCGTGCCCTGGAACGCGGGGCCGGCCTCGGTCACGCCGAGGTGGAGCGGCCAGTCGCCCCGCTCGGCGAGCAGGCGGTAGGCCTTCACCATGACGATCGGGTCGTTGTGCTTGACCGAGATCTTGAAGTCGTGGAAGTCGTGCTCCTCGAAGAGGGATGCCTCCCACACGGCGCTCTCGACGAGCGCCTCAGGGGTCGCCTTGCCGTACTTCTCGAGCAGGCGCCGGTCGAGCGAACCGGCGTTGACGCCGATGCGCAGCGACACCCCGGCGGCCTTCGCCGCGGCGGCGATCGCGCCGACCTGATCGTCGAACTTGCGGATGTTGCCCGGGTTCACGCGCACCGCGCCGCAGCCGGCGTCGATGGCCTGGAACACGTACTTGGGCTGGAAGTGGATGTCGGCGATCACCGGGATCTGGCTCTTCGCCGCGATGATGTGCAGCACATCGGCGTCGTCCTGCGACGGCACCGCCACGCGCACGATCTCGCAGCCCGAGGCGGTGAGCTCGGCGATCTGCTGGAGCGTCGCGTTGATGTTGGTCGTCGGCGTCGTCGTCATGGACTGCACGCTCACGGGGGCGTCGCCGCCCACCAACACCTTGCCCACCTTGATCTGGCGGGTCTTGCGACGGGGGGCGAGCGTTTCGGGGACCTTGGGCATCCCGAGATTGACGGCTGGCACGCCCCCAGCCTACGCGGCACGGAGCCCGCGGGGCCCGGCGTCGCCGGGGAGGAGCCTGCCGAAGTGCTGAGCGGATGCCGCGACCGATGAGACCCGCTCGCGTGCCGGTGCGTCGCGCAGACGGTGTATCTTCCCGCCATGAGCCTGAGCCACCACCTCGGACGCATGACCGGCAGGGACCCGAACGAGGCCCATCGGGCAGCGACCCCGCTGGAGCTGCTGTTCGACCTGACCTTCGTCGTCGCCTTCAGCCAGATCTCGTCGCAGATGGCCCACTACCTGGAGCTCGGCCACGTCTCCTCGGCCCTCATCGGGTTCGCCTTCGCGACGTTCGCCGTCACCTGGGCGTGGATCAACTACTCGTGGCTGGCGTCGGCGTACGACACCGACGACGCCTACTTCCGCGTCTCGACGCTGGTCGTGATGGTGGGCGTGCTGATCGTGGCGCTCGGCGTGCCGGACGTGTTCCACTCCATCGACGACGGCGACTATCTGAACAACACCGTCATGGTGGTCGGGTACGTCGTCATGCGCGTCGCGACCATCGCGCTCTGGATTCGCGCCGCCGTGCAGGACGAGAAGCGGCGCAAGACCTGCATGGCGTACATCGTGAACGTCTCCATCGCTCAGCTGGGCTGGATCGTCCTGATCTTCCTCAATCTGCCCGTCGGCACGACGTTGGTGTTCACCACGCTGCTCATGCTGTTCGAACTCGCGGGACCGCTGTTCGCCGAGAAGCGATTCGGACCGACGCCCTGGCATGCCCACCACATCGCCGAGCGCTACGGACTCCTCGTCATCATCACCCTGGGCGAGGTCATCCTCGGCACCATCCTCGCGATCTCCGCGGTCGTGCAGGACGACGTCTGGTCGCTGGAGGCCGCCCTCATCGCCTTCGCCGGGACCGCGCTGGCGTTCGGCATGTGGTGGAGCTATTTCGTCATCCCGTTCGGCGAGGTGCTCGCGCATCATCGCTGGCGCGGGTTCCTGTGGGGCTACCTGCACCTCTTCGTCTTCGGATCGCTGATCGCCGTGGGCGCCGGGCTCCACGTCGCCGCGAACGTCATCTCGCACCACGCGCACGTCGATGAGACGTTCGCCGTGCTGAGCATCGCGATCCCGGTGCTCGTCTACGAGACCTTCCTGTTCGGCATCTACGCGCTGACCGTCATGCAGTTCGACCCGTTCCACATCTGGCTCTACGTAGGCTCGGTCGCGTTCCTCGCCGCGAGTGTCGTGGCCGTCGTGGCCGGCGCGTCGCTCGGGGTGGCGCTGCTGCTCATCGCGTGCGCACCCGCCGTGGTGGTGGTCGGCTACGAGACCGTCGGCTGGCGTCACGGAGCCGAGATCCTGGAGCGCGCGCGACAGACGTAACCTCGACGGCGGCGGCCGACGGGGGCCACGAGCGGTGTGGTAGGTTCGGCGCATGTCCGCACGCCTCACCACCTGGTGGCTCACCGCATAGGCGGTGGGTTTCGCGCGACCCAGACCGCCCTCGGGGCGGTCTTCTTCTTCGTAAGGGATGCCTCCCCCACGACGAAAGAACCAGAGCCATGACCGGGCCCGCCCACCCCTCGCTCCGCGAGATCGCCGACCGCGGCATACCCTTCGCCCTCATCGCCCGTGATGATGCGACCGTCGAGCTGCTCACGGGAGACGTCGTCGACGTCGACCTGCTGTCCGACATCCCGCTCACCGATGACTCGGGAGCACCGCGAGAGGTGCTGGCCCTGGTGCCGTTCCGACAAGTCCGCGAGCGCGGGTTCGAGTGCCACGACGACGGAGCACCGCTGCGCTGCCTCATCGTCCGCGAGCGGACAGCGCTCCCCCGCGACGAAGCTCTCGCGCAGTTGCCCACCGAGCCGGTCGCGCTGCAGGATGCGGGCTTCGACATCGCCGACGAGGAGTACGCCGACATCGTGCGGCGGGTGATCGCCGACGAGATCGGGCGCGGCGAGGGCGCCAATTTCGTCATCCGCCGCGACTTCACCGCGGGCGTGTCGACGGATGCCGCCACCGCCGCCCTCACGTGGTTCCGGGCTCTCCTCGAGCACGAGCGCGGCGCCTACTGGACCTTCGCGGTCGTCACGCCGGGCCACGTGGCCGTCGGCGCGAGCCCCGAGGCGCACGTCAGCGCCCG
Source organism: Microbacterium sp. B35-04 (assembly GCF_010634885.1). NCBI lineage: Bacteria > Bacillati > Actinomycetota > Actinomycetes > Micrococcales > Microbacteriaceae > Microbacterium > Microbacterium sp. B35-04. The sequence goes on from NZ_MWLP01000095.1 coordinate 11,870, forward strand.
TGACGGCGTCGTCACCATGAACCCGATCTCGGGGACGTTCCGCCACCCCGACGGGGGCGCGACCGCCGAGACGCTCACCGAGTTCCTCCGCTCCACGAAGGAGACCGAGGAGCTGTTCATGGTCGTCGACGAGGAGCTCAAGATGATGAGCGCCGTCTGCTCCGACGGCGGCCGCATCACGGGCCCGCACCTCAAGGAGATGTCGCGGCTCACCCACACCGAGTACGTCCTGCGGGGACGCAGCCGGCTGGATCCGCGCGACATCCTCCGCGAGACGATGTTCGCGCCGACCGTGACCGGCTCACCCATGCAGAATGCGTGCACGGTCATCAGCCGGCACGAGACGACGCCCCGCGGCTACTACTCCGGCGTGGCGGCGCTGTTCACCCCCCGCCTGACCCTCGCGGCCGACGAGGCGACGCACGACCTCGACGCCCCGATCCTGATCCGCACCGCGTACCTTCAGGACGGCCGCCTGCGCGTCCCGGTCGGTGCGACGCTCGTCCGCCACTCCGACCCCTACGGCGAGGTCGGTGAGACGCACGGGAAGGCGGCCGGAGTGCTCGGCGCGATCGGCGCCGTGCCCCGTGACGCCGCAGCAGAAGCCGCCGTCGCCGCGCCGGCGAAGGGCACCGTGGCGAACCTTGCGGTGGCGGATGTCGCGGCGGCACACGTCATCGACGAGGACGCCCCCGCCCCCGCCCCTCGCCGGCTCGCCGACGACCCGGCGATCGCCGAGCTGCTGGCCTCGCGCAACGGGCGCCTCGCCGAGTTCTGGCTGAACCCGCAGGGCGCCGATGGTCCCGCGCCGTTCGCGGGCCGGTCGGCACTCGTCGTGGACGCCGAGGATCGCTTCACCACGATGCTCGCGCATCAGCTCCGCCATCTCGGACTCGAGGTCGAGATCGCGCCGTGGGACGCGGTCACCGACGCGCAGGTCGATGGGGCCGAGCTGCTGGTCTCGGGACCGGGGCCGGGCGACCCGCGTGACGCGTCGAGCCCCCGCATCCGCCGCATGCGCGAGGTCGTCGCGCGACGACGGGAGGCCGGCCGGCCGCTCCTCGCGGTGTGCCTCAGCCACCAGATCCTCGCCGACACGTTCGGGATCGGTCTGGCACCGCTCGACGCGCCGCACCAGGGACTTCAGAAATCCGTCGACGTGTTCGGGATGCCCGCATCCATCGGCTTCTACAACACCTTCACAGCCCGCGTGCCCGCCGGCACCACGCGCGCGGGCGAGGCGGAGATCGCGGCCGACGCCGCGGGCGATGTCTACGCGCTGCGCGGTCCGGGCTTCGCGTCCGTGCAGGGGCACCTCGAGTCGATCCTGTCGCGCGACGGCATGACGACGCTGCAGCGCCTGGTCGCCCAGGCCCTCACGCCCGTCACCGCCTGAGCCGGGGCATCCGCCGCTCCACGGCATCCGTCCGCCCGCGGGAGCCCCCCTCCCCGCGGTGCCGTGCGAAATATACCCTCTCGCGATTCCCTGGCACCGGAGTCGCGAGAGGGTATATTTCCGCGTCAGATGAGCGAGACGGGGTTGAACAGGTCGGCGAGGATCAGGATGCCGCCCATCACCAGCAGTGCGATGAAGACGGCGAAGGTCACCGGCACGAGCTTGGTCGCATCGACCGGCTTCGGCGGCGGCCGGTTGAACAGCTTCGCCCACGCGCGCTTGAGTCCGTCCCACAGCGCGACGGCGACGTGCCCGCCGTCCAGCGGCAGCAGCGGGATGAGGTTGAAGACGAAGAGGGCGATGTTGAGCGACGCCAGGAGCGAGAGGAACCCCGCGACCCGATTCAGGATCGGCGAGTCCGCTGCGGCCACCTCGCCGGAGAGCCGCCCGGCCCCCACGATGCTGAGCGGGCCGTTCGGGTCGCGCTCTTCGCCGGTGACGAGGTCGACGCCCGTCTCCCACACCTTCGCGGGAAGCTGCCAGATGATCCCCGCGACGGCTCCGACGTTCTGCAAGGCCATCTGCGGTCCGGCCAAGATCGGCTGTGTGACGTAATCGACGGACGGGCCGATGCCGACGAAGCCGATCTCCTCGGTGCTGGTCGTGCCGTCGGCGGCCGTCACCTCGGCCTGGATCGCCGCAGGCGTCACCTGCAGACTCTGCTCGGTGCCGTCGCGCTCGACGACGAACGTCAGCTGCTCGCCGGGTGAGGAGCGGATGATGGCGGTCGCCTCGTCGAAGTCCGCGACCGGCTCGCCGTCGATCGACACGATCGTGTCGCCGGCCTGGATGCCCGCCTCTTCGGCGGGGGCGGCGGGCGCGGATTCGGCGCATTCGCTCGAGCTCGTGGTCGGGACGCACTCCGAGAGCCGGGCGACGGTGGTCGTCGCGGTCTGCACGCCGATGCCCGTCAGGAGGATCGCGAACAGCACCATGGCGAACAGGAGGTTCATGACCGGGCCGCCGAGCATCACGACGATGCGCTTCCAGACCGGCAGGCGGTAGAAGACGTGTACGTCATCGTCGCCGTGCACCGTCTCGTCGTTGGCGTCGCGGGCGTCCTGCACCATCGTGGCGAAGAAGCCGCCGGCGGCGCGTCCACCCCGGCTCGCGGCCTGGGGAGAGGGCGGATACATCCCGGCCATAGAGATGTAGCCGCCCACCGGGAAGGCCTTGAAGCCGTACTCGGTGCCGCGGATGCGTCGGGACCACAGCGTGGGCCCGAAGCCGATCATGTACTGGCCGACGCGGACGCCGAACTTCTTCGCGGGCCACAGGTGGCCGAGCTCGTGCAGCGCGATCGACACGGCGAGGCCCACGACCATGAGCACGACACCGATGACGAACGCGAGGATCTCCACACGCCCACGGTACCCGCGTGATGCTTTGAGTTGGGTGTGACGGTGCACGCGAGGGCTGCCGGCTCCTCCCCTAAGCTCGAGGCGAGGAGGAGCCGTGACCCCACGCCACGTGCGCGCGCTGCGCGGCACTGCCGCTGCGTGGGTTGCCACCGTCGTCGCCGCCACTGCCCACACGCTCGCGGGCGGCGGAGCGCCCTCCCCCGCACTGGTGGCCGCCGTCGGCATCCTCGCCTCGCCGTTCGCTGTCGGCCTGATCGGGCGGCGCCTGTCCGCGTGGCGCGTGGGTGCGACCGTGGTCGCGAGCCAGGCGCTCTTCCACGTCGCCTTCGCCGTCACGGCCGACGCTGACGCTGCGGCGCTGCACGGGCACCACGTGACCCACCTCGGCGGCGATCTGAGCGCCCTCGTCGTCCCCGACGCACCCATGCTCGCCGCCCATGTGCTCGCCGCGTTCGGCACCGTCCTGGCACTCCACGGCGGAGAGCGGATGCTGCGCGCCCTGGGCAGCGGCATCCGATCGATCTTCACGCGGGTGCGGGCCATCGCGTCGCGTGTGCCCACGCCGAGGCTGCCTGCCGCGCAGGCACCCACGCGCGGTGCCGCGCCGCGCATCCTCCTGTCCGACGTCTCACGGCGCGGACCACCCGCCTTCGTCTGAGCGGCGCCTCGAGCGCCGCACCCGTCGCCGGCCGCGCCCGATGCGCACGCCGGATTCACCCGCGTACGCGCACTCGCCGCGACGCGTCGTTCGGCCGTCCGCGCCGACGACCTCGACGAAAGACGAAAGCACACTCATGACCACGCACTCCCCCCTGTCCCGCAGCCGCCGCATCGCGATCGGTGCGACCGCCGGCCTCGCCCTGGCGCTCGGCGCGCCACTCGCCGCGTCCGCGCACGTCCACGTGAACCCCGGGACGGCGTCCGCCGGCGGCACCGAGACGCTCGCGTTCTCGTTCTCGCACGGCTGCGACGGCTCCCCCACGACCGCCCTCGCCATCGACATCCCCGACGGAGTCGGCAACGTGACGCCGGCTGTCCAGGGCGGCTGGAGCATCACGCGCGAACTCGGCGCGGACGGCGTGCCGACCCGCGTCGTCTACACCGCCGCCACCCCCGTCGAGGACGGCCTCAAGGCGACCGTCTCAATGGATGTGCTCTTCACCGAGGACGCGGCCGGCACGACGCTCGCCTTCCCGGTGACGCAGACCTGCGCCGAGGGCGAGACGGCGTGGACGCAGATCGCCGAGGAGGGTGAGGACCCCCACGACCTCGACGCACCGGCGCCGCTGGTCGAGGTGGGCGCCGTCGCGGCCGACACCGGCCACGACACCGCCGCGGCCACGCAGCACACGGCCGACGAGGACGCCGAAGCCAGCGCCGAGACGGCGGATGCGGCATCCGCCTCCTCGGCCGACCCGGTCGCCCGCTGGCTCGCCGCCGGCGGACTCGCCGCGGGGCTCGCAGCGCTCGTGATCGTCCTCGTGCGCGGCCGCCGCAAGGCCTGACCCGGCAGGGCCGTTGGCCCGCGGGCGACGCACCGCCGCCCGCGGGCCCCTCTGCCCGGGCCGTTGAGCGAGCGAGGAACGAACGTCGCACGGGTTCCGGTCGTCGAGCGAGCGAGGAACCAACGTCGCACGGGTTCCGGTCGTTGAGCGAGCGAGGAACCAACGTCGCACGGGTTCCGGTCGTTGAGCGAGCGAGGAACGAACGTCGCACGGGTTCCGGTCGTTGAGCGAGCGAGGAACGAGCGAGACGAAACGCCCCGCACACGGCGCAGACCGTCGACTCGAGGTGTTTCGTCTCGGT
>NZ_MWLP01000096.1:0-16161 GCF_010634885.1 Microbacterium sp. B35-04
GGTCGCCGCGACGACGGCGCTCACCGCCGGCGTCATGACGGTGCTGTTCGGCCTGGTCACCCGCCTGCCGTTCGCGTTCGCGGCGGGCCTCGGCATCAACTCGTTCCTCGCCGTGTCGGTCGTCGGCCAGGTCACCTGGCCCGAGGCGATGGGTCTCGTCGTCATCAACGGTCTGATCATCGTGCTGCTCGCCGCCACGGGCCTCCGGCGCATGATCTTCGACGCCGTGCCGATCCAGCTGAAGCTCGCGATCACCGTCGGCATCGGCCTCTTCATCGCCTTCATCGGCTTCGTCGACGCCGGCTTCGTCACCTCGACGGGGGCCTCCTCTCCCCCGGTCGGTCTCGGCGTCAACGGCTCGGTCGCCACCGTGCCGACCCTGATCTTCGTCTTCACGCTGCTCCTCACCGGCGTCCTGGTGGCCCGCAAGGTCAAGGGCGGCATCCTCATCGGCCTGGTCACCGGCACCGTCGTCGCCCTGGTCGTCGAGGCGATCTGGAACATCGGCCCCAAGTTCGACGGCGACGAGGTCAACCCGGGCGGGTGGGGCCTGTCGGTTCCTGAGCTGCCGGCGTCGCTCGTCAGCGTGCCCGACCTGTCGCTCGTCGGCCAGGTCTCGTTCGGCTCGTTCGAGCGCATCGGCGTGCTCGCCGCGCTGATGCTGGTCTTCACGCTCGTGTTCACGAACTTCTTCGACGCGATGGGCACCATGACCGGCCTGTCGAAGGAGGCGGGCCTCGCCAACGAGAAGGGCGACTTCCCGCGCATCAAGTCGGCGCTGATCGTCGAGGGCGTCGGCGCGGTCGCCGGTGGCTTCACGTCGAGCTCATCGAACACCGTGTTCATCGAGTCCGGCGCGGGCATCGGCGAAGGCGCCCGCACGGGCTTCGCGAACGTCGTGACCGGTGCACTGTTCCTCATCGCCATGTTCTTCACGCCGCTGGTCTCGATCGTGCCGACAGAGGTGGCAGCATCCGCGCTGGTGATCGTCGGCGCGCTGATGATGTCGCAGATCCGCTTCATCGACTTCTCGGACTTCTCGGTTCTGCTGCCGGTGTTCCTCGCGGTCACCGTCATGCCGCTGACGTACTCGATCGCCAACGGCATCGGCGCGGGGTTCATCGCGTGGGTCGTGGTGCGCTCGCTCTCGGGCAAGGCGCGGGAGATCAGCCCGCTGCTGTGGATCGTCGCGGCCGGCTTCGTGCTCTACTTCGCGCGCGGACCGCTCGAGGCCCTGCTGGGCTGAGCACCGCCCCAGGCGCTCAGCGCAGCGGGGTCCAGCCGGGCGGCGTCGGGCCGTCGTACGCGGCGCGCTCGGCGTCGGCCTGCGCCGACCAGCCCTGCGCGGCGTCTGTGGCGTCGAAGCCGCCGCGGGCAACGCGGAACCCGACGTCGTCGTGGTGCATGCGCGGTGCGCCGCCGCGGCGGGTCGACGCGCGCACGCTCCAGGCGTCATCGGCGAAGCCGCCGCCGCGGAACACCCGGTAGTCGGCGTAGCGGGCCGGGTCCAGGAGGTCCCAGCACCACTCCCACACGTTGCCGAGCGTGTCGAACAGGCCGTTGAGGTTGGGGAGCTTGCCGCCGACATTCTGCGGGGCGGTCACGCCGTCGGCGCTCGTCCAGGCGATCTCGGCCAGGGGCCCGTACTGCGGGCCGGTGGAGCCGGCGCGGCAGGCGTGCTCCCACTCGGCCTCGGTCGGCAGGCGGAAGCCGTCGGCATCGACGTGCCACGTGACGTCCTCGCCGTCGAACGTGTACGCCGGATCCAGGCCCTCCCATTCCGACGCCGCGTTGCAGAACCGGATCGCCCGCAGCCAGCTGACGTCGGTCGCGGGACGTCGCGGGTGCGACCCCGCCTCGCCCAGCAGTTCGGCGAGCTGCGCCTGCGTCACGGCGTAGACCCCGATCTCGAACGGCTCCAGCTCGACGCTCCAGCGGGCCTTCCGGCGCGCGTCGTGCAGCGTCACCGTGCCGCCCGCGATGCGGGCGAGCTCGATATCGGTCACCCGTCGCGCGGCTCGAGCACGAAGATCGCGATCTGGCGGTCGGTCTTCGTCTGGTAGTTGTCGTAGTCGGGCCACACGGCGGTCGCCCGCGCCCACCATTCGGTGCGCTCGTCGCCCGACAGCTCGCGGGCCGTGTAGTCACGGCGGACGTCGCCATCCTGCAGCTCGACATGGGACCGGCGGCGCATGTTCTCAGCCCACTTGGGTTCGTCGGGCGCGCCGCCCTTCGACGCCACGACGGCGTACCGGCCATCGTGCTCGACGCGCATGAGGGCGGTCTTGCGCAGCGCCCCGCTCTTCGCGCCGACGGTGGTCAGCACGATGATCGGCACACCGCGCAGCGTGTTCGCCTTCTCGCCGTTGGTCTGCTCGAACGTCTCGGCCTGCTTGCGGGCCCAGTCGGACGTGGACGGCTTGTACTCTCCGGTCAGCGGCATGGCACCAGCGTAAAGCCGCGGCGATGAGCTTCGGGTCGTACGGACCCCTATCGTCGAGGTATGCCGAACATGAGAGTCGAACTCCTTCCCGGGCGCACCGTCGAGCAGCGCCGCCGCTTCGCCGAACTGGTGACCGACGCCGCTGTCGAGGCGCTCGGCGCCCGCCGCCAGGACGTGCGGATCATGTTCGAGGAGGTCGCCGCCGACTTCGTCGCGAACGGCGGCGTGCTCGCCAGCGAAGACGCCGACCGCGCAGGGCAGGTGTCGCGCTTCGGCGGCGCTCCGTCGGCGGGCTGAAACGACGAACGGATGCCGCGACCGAGGTCGCGGCATCCGTCCTCGTGTGTGGAGCTCAGAGCCCCTGGATGATCTCGCGCATCAGGTCGGCGGTCTCGGACGGGGTCTTCCCGACCTTGACGCCGGCGGCCTCGAGGGCCTCCTTCTTCGCCTGTGCGGTGCCCGCCGAGCCCGACACGATGGCGCCGGCGTGGCCCATGGTCTTGCCCTCGGGAGCAGTGAAGCCGGCGACGTAGCCGACGACCGGCTTGGTCACGTTCGCCTTGATGAAGTCGGCCGCACGCTCTTCGGCATCGCCGCCGATCTCGCCGATCATGACGATCGCCTTCGTCTCGGGGTCGGCCTCGAACGCGGCGAGCGCATCGATGTGCGTGGTGCCGATGATCGGGTCGCCGCCGATGCCGATGGCCGTCGAGAAGCCGATCTCGCGCAGCTCGTACATCATCTGGTACGTGAGGGTGCCCGACTTCGACACGAGGCCGATCGGGCCCTTGCCGGTGATGTTGGCGGGCGTGATGCCGACCAGCGACTCGCCGGGCGTGATGATGCCGGGGCAGTTCGGGCCGATGATGCGGGTGGTGTCGCCCTTGGACTGCGCGTACGCCCATGCCTCGGCGGTGTCGCCGACGGGCACGCCCTCGGTGATCACGACGAGCAGCGGGATCTCGGCGTCAATGGCCTCGATCATCGCGCTCTTCGTGAACGCGGGGGGCACGAACGCGATCGACACGTCAGCGCCGGTGGCGTCGATGGCCTCCTGGACCGATGCGAAGACGGGGAGCTCGACGGGGTTGCCGTCGGCGTCGGTGTGGAGCACGGTGGTGCCGGCCTTGCGCGCGTTGACGCCGCCGACGACCTGGGTGCCCGCCTTGAGCATGAGAGCGGTGTGCTTGGTGCCCTCGCCGCCGGTGATGCCCTGGACGATGACCTTGGAGTCCTTGTTGAGGAAGATCGACATTTCTCTAGGTTCCTTGTTCTCGGCTGTCTCAGGCGTTGGCGAGCTCGGCGGCCTTGTCGGCGCCCTCGTCCATGGTCTCGGCGAGGGTCACGAGGGGGTGGTTCGCGTCGCGGAGGATCGCGCGGCCCTCCTCGACCTTGTTGCCGTCGAGGCGGACGACCAGCGGCTTGGAGGCGCTGGAGCCCAGCTCGGCCAGTGCGCCGACGATGCCCTTCGCGACGGCGTCGCATGCCGTGATGCCGCCGAACACGTTGACGAAGACGCTCTTGACCTGCGGGTCGCCCAGGATGACGTCCAGGCCCGCGGCCATGACCTCGGCCGAGGCGCCGCCGCCGATGTCGAGGAAGTTGGCGGGCTTCACGCCGCCGTGGCTCTCGCCGGCGTAGGCGACGACGTCGAGCGTCGACATCACGAGACCCGCGCCGTTGCCGATGACGCCGACCTCGCCGTCGAGCTTGACGTAGTTGAGGTCGTTGGCCTTTGCCTTGGCCTCGAGCGGGTCGGCCGCGTCCTTGTCTTCGAGCAGCGCGTGCCCGGCGTGACGGAAGTCGGCGTTCTCGTCGAGCGAGACCTTGCCGTCGAGGGCGATGACGTCGCCCTCCTCGGTGAGCACGAGCGGGTTGACCTCGACGAGCGTGGCGTCCTCACCGGTGTAGACGTTGAAGAGCTTGACGAACACGTCGCTCACCTTGTCGACGAGCTCGGGGGCGAAGCCGGCGGCCTCGGCGATCTCGACGGCCTTCTGCTTGTCGATGCCCTGCAGCGGGTCGACCGCGATGCGCGCGAGCGCCTCGGGACGCTCGACGGCGAGCTCCTCGATCTCCATGCCGCCCTCGACGCTGCAGAGCGACAGGTACGAGCGGTTCGCGCGGTCCAGCAGCACCGAGAAGTAGTACTCCTTGTCGATGCGGGCGCCCTGGGCGACCATCACGCGCTTGACGACGTGCCCCTTGATGTCGAGGCCGAGGATGGCCTTGGCAGCCTCGTACGCCTCGTCGGGGGTCTTGGCGACCTTCACGCCGCCGGCCTTGCCGCGGCCGCCGGTCTTGACCTGGGCCTTGACGACGACGACTCCGCCGATCTTCTCGGCTGCGGCTCGCACCTCCTCCGGCGTGTCCGCGACGATGCCGGCGAGCACCGGCACCTCGTACTTCTCGAAAAGGTCACGTGCCTGGTACTCGTACAGATCCACAGTGCATTCCTTCGCAGGTGGCGAATGGGGTGGGATGACGCGAAAAGCGTCTCGACGTCGAGATATCGACCAGTGCCCCAGCCTACTACCGGTCATCGTCCGGTTCTGACCGCAGCGACGCGCCCGCCGTTCAGCACAGGCTGAGCGCGAGGGCGCCTCGCGCGGCTCGGGGGGGCCGGCCACGATCAGTCGGCGCTGTCCGATCAGTGTGCGACGGCCGTCTGGTGAGCGGATGCCGCCGGCCCGTCGTCTTCGATCTCCTCGCCGGGAACCCGGGGCAGCCGGGTGAGGTCGCACAGCGCCGGACCCTCGATGCGCTGCCCGTTCGCGGTGAACCGCGACGCGTGCAGGGGGCAGTCCCACGAGCGCTCGGCGTCGTTCCAGCGGAGGACTCCGCCGAGGTGCGGGCAGACGGCGCTGACCGCGCGCGTCACGCCGTCGACGGTCGAGATGCCGACGGGGTGCCCGGCGCGGCTGGCCACGACACCCTCGCCTTCCTCGGGCCGGCGGACGGGCGCCGGCGTCGCCTGGGCGCCCGCCCATCCGGATGCCGCCTGCCATCCGACGCGCAGATTCTCGACGCCGCCGCGCGCAAGATCGGCCGGCACGGTGAACCGCGTCGAGATCACATTCATCCAGTCGGGTCGTTCGCGCCGCGGCACGCGGCCGATCTCGGCCACGATGCGAAGAGCCGCGGCGGGGGCGTTCGAGAGCCCCCACTTCGCGTAGCCGGTGGCGAAGCGCACGCGGCCGAGTCCTCGCGGCATGGCGCCGACGAACGGGACGAGGTCGTGCGACTGATAGTCCTGCGCCGCCCAGGCGGCGACGGGCTCGGCTCCGGGGAAGTGCTCCTGCGTCCACGCGATGAGGTCGTCCCGGCACGCGCGGGGCGACGGGGAGCGACCGACCGGGAACCCGTTCCCGCCGACGATGAGCTGGGCCGCGCCGGCCGGTCCGTCGGCGGGGGTGATCGACCGGATCGACTTGGTCGCGCCGTCGATGGACAGATACAGCCCCTCGGGCAGCGGCGCGTCGGTGGCGAACGCGACGCACGCCGAGCGCAGTCCCCGAGTCTTCGCGAAGTACAGACCACGGTCGATGATCGGCGTCGCCGTCGCGAGCACGACCTGGTCCGCGGCAACGAACCCGGCCGACGTCTCGACGCCCGCGTGCGGCACGATGTGCGCGTGGGTCACGCGCACTCCGGTGTGGAGCACGCCTCCGGCCTCGAGGTACGCCCGCGCCATCGCCGTGAGCAGCTGCTGCGGGTCGATCGCGACCTGGCGATCGAGGGCGACCGCGTCCACGATGGGGAACGGCGACTGGGCGAGCAGGTCGGGCTCCACGCGGCGCACCGGGAGACCGGCCTCCGTCGCCGCGTCCAGTTCTGCGGCGACGGTCTCGATGCCGTCGGGGGTCTGCGCGTAGGAGTACGCGGTACGCCGCGAGTACGGCACCCCGAGCTCGTCGGCCAACGAGGTCAGCCACTGCGCGCCGTCGGCGTTGGCCTCGACGTACGCCTGCACCAGCCGTGCCGGATGATGACGGCGCAGCGTCGACAGCACCGAGCCCTGCAGCAGCGTCAGCTTGCCGGTGTTGGCCCCCGACGCCAGCTCGCCGATCTCACCGGCCTCGAGCACCGCGACGTCGCGGCCCTGCCGTGCGAGCAGCAGCGCGGTCGCGAGGCCCGTCAACCCGGCGCCGACGACGACGACCTCGCGGCGCCGGCCGGGCTCGAACGGCGTGCCGGTCACGCGGATGGGGTCGAGCTTCCAGATCGGCGTCATCTACACAGTGAACGCGCGCACCCCCGAGATGCTCCACCGGGTTGACACGCACTCGGCGGGGTGGGAAGCAGGGCGAGTGGGGAGCAGGGCGGGGAGAAGACGGCGTGTAAGACGGATGCCGTACTGGACGCACGCGCCGCGCACTAGGCTCTCCCCCGAGATGTCCGACACCGCCGCCGCCTCCGCCGCCCAGAACCTGCTGACGGGCCAGGGCGCGGCGCGCGCGGCCGTGGTCGCGGCCGCTCTCGAGCTGTTCGCCGAGCAGGGGTTCGATCAGACCTCGGTGGAGCAGATCGCGCAGGCCGCCGGTGTGTCGCGCTCGACCTTCTTCCGGCAGTTCGGCGGCAAGGACGACGTGGTCTTCACCGACCACGAGGCGCTGCTCGACCGCCTGCGGGAGTTCCTGGCGCAGCCGCACCCCGACCCGTGGGCCGCGGTGTGCGAGGCGTCCCTCTTCGTCTACGCGCACTTCGCCGCCGACCCCGAGCTCGCACGACGGCGCTATTCCGTGGTGCGCGGGGTCCCGGCGCTGCGCGATCGTGAGATCGTGACGGTCTTCCGCTACGAGCGGCTGTTCGACGAATACCTTCGTGCGTCGCTGCCTGGCCTCGATCCGCTCGACGCGGTCGGGTTCTCGGCGCTGGTCACGGCGATCCACAACCACGTGCTGCGGCGTCTCATCCGCGGACCGAAGAAGGTGCCGGTGTCAGTGTTGCGCACGGCGCTCGACGACGCCCGCCGGCGCTTCGGCGTCCTGCCGGACGGAGAGGCGGATCCTGCCGCCGAGCAGGTCGTCGTCGCCGTGTTCCCCCGCACGATGCCGACCGCAGAACTCGCACGGCGGCTCCGGGCACAGCTCGACGACTGACAGCCGCGGCGCGCCGGTCGATTCCCTGTCGAACGGCGGCGGCACGGCTGTATGTTCAACCTATGAGCGCCGTGGAGACCACCGCCGGAACGCCCGCAGAGACCGCGTGGTACAGCCAGGACCCAGATGCCGTCGTCGCCGCATTCCGCAGTGATCGCGACCGCGGGCTGACAGCCGCCGACGCGGCCCAGCGGCTCGCCGAGCACGGCCCCAACTCGATCGCCGCCGAGAAGCCGCCGTCGACGTGGCAGGTGGCGCTGAAGCAGCTCGCCGACCCCATGAACGTCATGCTGGTCGCCGTCGCGATCATCAGCCTCTTCATCAACCAGGTGAGCGTCGGCATCCTGGTCGGCGCGCTCGTGGTGCTCAACATCGTGCTCGGCACCCGGCAGGAGCTCAAGGCGAAGGCATCCGTCGACGCCCTCGCGAAGATGCAGATCCCGCAGGCGAAGGTCGTCCGCGACGGCACCCTGCTGCAGGTCGGTGCGACCACCCTCGTCCCCGGTGACATCGTGACGCTCGAGGCAGGTGACCTCGTGCCCGCCGACGGCCGCATCATCCGGTCGGCGACGCTCGAGACGCAGGAAGCGGCGCTCACCGGAGAGAGCGCGCCGATCCCGAAGGATGCCGGAACCCTCGCCGATCCCGACACCGCGCTCGGCGACCGCACCGACATGGTCTTCCAGAACACCCAGGTCACGCGCGGCACCGCGACGGTGGTGATCACCGGCACCGGCATGCAGACGCAGATGGGCCAGATCGCGACGATGCTCTCGTCCGTCAAGCCGGGGAAGTCGCCGCTGCAGCGCGAGCTCGACTCCCTCACCGGGGTGCTGGGCTGGATCGCGTGGGGCGCCGTCGCCATCATCATCATCACGGGCCTGCTGCGCGGACAGGAGATCGCGTCGGTCATCCTGCTCGGCATCTCGATGGCGATCTCGGCGATCCCGACGGGCATGCCGTCGTTCGTCCAGGCGATGCTGTCGTACGGCTCGCGGCAGCTCGCCGAGCACAAGGCGGTCGTCAAGAACCTGACGGATGTCGAGACGCTGGGTGCGACCAGCGCGATCAACTCCGACAAGACCGGCACTCTCACCATGAACGAGATGACGGTGGAGACGCTGTACTACCGCGGCGAGTGGTTCACCGTCGCCGGCAGCGGCTACGAGAAGGCCGGCGAGGTGCGCCACACCGCCGGTCTGCCGGTGCCGCAGTTCACGCAGCTCGCGCTCGGGCTCACGCTGTGCAGCGACGCGACGGTGTCGGACGACGGCGCCGTGATCGGCGACCCGACCGAGGCTGCGCTCGTCGTGCTCGCAGCGAAGCTCGGCGCCGACGCCGAACTGACCCGCAGCACGTTCCCGCGGGTCGCCGAGGTGCCGTTCGACTCGGCCTACAAGTTCATGGGCACCTTCCACCGGATCCCGGTCGACGGCAACGAGCTGCTCGTGGGCTACGTCAAGGGCGGCCCGGACGTGGTCCTCGATCGCTGCAGCTCGGTGGCCACGATGGAGGGCGTGGTGCCGATCGCCGACCAGCGCGACGAGATCCTCGAGGCCAACCGCAAGCTCTCGGAGCAGGGGCTGCGGGTGCTCGCGTTCGCGTTCCGCCGTTTCGCGCCGGACGCACCGGTGGCGGACGATCCGATGGCCGCCGTCGCCGATCTCACCTTCGTCGGCCTGGTGGGCATCATCGACCCGCTGCGCCCCTCCTCCAAGGAAGCGGTGCGGATCGCACGCCTGGCCGGCATCGAGGTCCGCATGATCACCGGCGACCACGCCATCACGGCCGCCGCCATCGGCGCGAAGCTGGGACTCGGTGAGGGGTCCGCGAGCGGCGCCGAGATCCAGGCGATGAGCGACGAGGACCTGAAGGCGGCGCTGCCGCGTCTGCACATGTTCGGCCGCGTCACCCCCGAAGACAAGCTGCGGCTCGCTCGCCTCATGCAGGAGGACGGCGCCGTCGTCGCGATGACCGGCGACGCGGTGAACGATGCCGCCGCGCTCAAGCAGGCCGACATCGGCGTCGCCATGGGCTCCGGCAGCGACGTGACGAAGCAGGCGGGGAAGATGATCCTCGTCGACGACAACTTCGGCACGCTCGTCACCGCCGTCAAGCTCGGGCGCGGGATCTACGAGAAGATCGTCAGCTACGTCCGGTTCCAGATGTCGCAGCTGTTCTCGCTCGTTCTGCTCTTCCTCGTCGCGAGCATCTTCGGCATCAACGACGGCGTGCCGCTCACGCCGATCATGGTGCTGTTCCTGAACTTCTTCGTCGCGATCTTCCCGGTCATCGTGATCCTGCTCGACCCCGTGCCGGACGGCATCATGCTGAAGCCGCCGCGCGACCCGAAGAAGACGATCGCGAACCGCGGCGCGGTGACGCTCTGGTTCGTGTACGGCAGCCTCATCTTCCTGACGACGCTCGTCCCCCTGCTGATCTACCCCGATGAGCTCAGCTCGACCGAGCCGAACGTGCCGGTGACGATGGCCTTCGTGGTCTGCGCGCTCGGCTCGATCTTCGGCGGGCTCGTCATGCGGCGCGACCCTGAGTCGGGGCTGTCCGCTCCCATCCTCACCGCCGTCAAGTGGCTGTCGATCCCGCTGGCGCTCACCGTCGTGGCCGTCGAGGTCGGCTTCATGCAGCGCCTCATCGGCACGACGAGCCTCTCGGGCGACCAGTGGCTGACGGCGCTCGGCCTGGCGCTGCTCGTGCCGGTGCTGATCGAGATCGAGAAGTGGATCCGTCGCGCTCGCCTCGCGCGCCGCGCGGCCGCCGTCGCCTGACCTGCCGGAAGCCGAACGCGCGCCGCCCGACATCGGGTGGCGCGCGTTCCCGCGTTCGGCGCCGAAGTCAGAGCGCGTCGTACACGGCGCGCAGGTAGGTGCGCCCACGCTCGGACGCCAGGATGCCGTCCGACATGCGGTTCATGACGTAGGCGAAGGTCACGCCTCGATCGACGTCGGCCGTCACGAGCGATCCGCCCCAGCCACCCCAGAACGCCACGCGCCCGTCGGGGATGTACGAGGTGGAGAGCGGATGCCGCAGCCCCCAGCCGAGTCCCCACCGAAGCGGCAGCCCGAGCACCAGGTCGACGCCGTCGACCGGCGCATCGAAGATCAGGTCGATGGCCTCGGGCGACAGCATCCGTTGTCCGTCGATCTCGCCGCAACCGGCGACGAGCGCGTTCAGCACCGCGACGGAGCGCGCGTTGCCGTGGCCACCGGCCGCGCCGATGCCCGCGGCGCGCCAGGCGCGGGTCCAGGTGACCTCGGCGCCGAGCACGGGTCCGGTGAAGGTCCGCGCGGCGGGCGAGTCGGGTGGGAGCGCCGACAGGTCGAGCTGCGAGGGCGGCGGCGGGACGACCGGTGAGACGCGGTGGTCATGGTCGGCGGGGAGGCCGAGCCAGAAATCTGCGTCGAGCGGTCCCGCCAGCTCGTCGGCGACGAAGGCGCCGAGCCCCTGGCCGGTCACGGCGCGCACCAGGCCGTGGATCAGATGCCCGTAGTCGAGCAGGTGGTAGCCCGACGCCGCCCCGGCCGGCCACCACGGCGCCTGAGCCGCGAGGCGGTCGGCGGCGGCATCCACGTCGATGATGTCGTCGGGTGAGACCGGCTGATCCCAGCCCGAGACGCCGGACGAGTGCGTCAGCACGTGGCGCACGAGCACGCCCTCCTTGCCGGCGGCACCGAATTCGGGCCAGTACGCGGCGACGGGAGCATCGGGGTCGAGCAGGCCGCGATCGATCAGCAGCAGTGCGGCCAGCGATGAGACGGTCTTGGAGAGCGACCAGACGTTGGTGATGGTGTCGCGCCCCCATGCCCTGGTGCGCTCGGGATCGCTCCATCCGCCCCACATGTCGACGACCGGGTAGCCGTCGACGAGCACGCACAACGAGCCGCCCAGTTCCTCCCCGCTGGCGAGATTCGTCCGGAAGGCGTCGACGAGCCCGGCGAACCGGGCATCGGCGTCCCCGTCCACCGTCACTGCGGGCGCAACGCTGCTCGACATCCTGGTCTCCTTCGACGCTCGGGCTCCGGCGGCACTGCCGGGTGGACGCGAGCATACCGCGCGGTCGGTATGCTTGTCACTCATCGCCCCTGGAACGATTCGCGAGAGGCTGGTGTTCCGCCGCCGATTGCCGGTGGCGTCACGACGAGGAGGTCGGATGAAGATCATCGGAGCGGTACTCGAGGTGTCGGGCGCCCAGCCGCCGTTCGCGCAGACCAGGCCGTTCACCGTCGGGGAGCTCGAGCTCGACGAACCAGGCCCGGGCGAGCTGCTCGTGCGCATCGAGGCCGCGGGCGTCTGCCACTCCGACCTCAGTGTCGTCGACGGCAACCGCGTGCGGCCCGTCCCGATGCTGCTCGGCCACGAGGCCGCGGGCATCGTCGAGCGGGCCGGCGACGGCGTCGACGACATCGCGTCCGGCGAGCGCGTCGTCATGACGTTCCTGCCGCGATGCGGCGACTGCGACGGATGCCGCACCGACGGGCGGCTTCCGTGTGCCCCCGGCACGGCGGCGAACAACGCCGGAACGCTGCTCGGCGGCGGCATCCGCCTGCATCGTCTCCGCGGTGGGGACAACGGCGGCGGCGAGGGACACGGCGCCGGCGGCCAGGTGCAGGACGTCCGCCATCACCTCGGGGTCTCGGCGTTCGCGACGCACGCGGTCGTGAACCGCGCGTCCGTCGTGCCGGTGGATTCCGACGTGCCGGCCGAGATCGCGGCGCTCCTCGGCTGCGCGGTGCTGACCGGCGGCGGCGCAGTGGTCAACGCGGGCCGCCCGGCGTCTGGCGACCGCGTCGTCGTGGTCGGGCTCGGCGGGGTCGGCATGGCGGCGCTCCTGGTCGCCGTCGCCCTCGGGCACGAGGTGGTCGGCGTCGACAACGTGCCGGGCAAGCTCGAGCACGCGCTCTCGTGCGGGGCCGTGGAGGCCCTCACGCCGGCGGAGGCCGTGGACCGCGGCATCCGTGCTCCCGTCGTCATCGAGGCGGCGGGAGCCGTGCGCGCCTTCGAGACCGCCCTCGCGCTCACCGCACCGGGCGGCACCACCGTCACAGTGGGGCTGCCGGCGCCCGACGCCCGCGCGAGCGTGTCGCCGCTCGCGCTCACTGCCGAGGCGCGCACGATCGTCGGCAGCTACCTCGGATCCGCGGTGCCCAGCCGCGACATCCCCCGCTATGTCGAGCTGTGGCGCGCGGGACGCCTGCCGCTCGAGCGCCTCGTCTCGTCCCGCATCGGCCTCGAAGACCTCGACGCCGCCATGGACCGGCTCGCCGCGGGCGGCGAGCTGCGCCAGTTGATCCAGTTCGACCAGCAGAGAACCTCCGAAGGGAACCACGCATGACCAGAACCGCCATCGTCACCGGCGCCGCGCGAGGCATCGGCGCCGCCACCGCCCAGCGCCTCGCCGCCGACGGCAACGCCGTCGCCGTGCTCGACCTCGACGAGGCGCAGTGCGCCCAGACCGTCGGCGCGATCACGGATGCCGGGGGCCGGGCTCTCGCCGTCGGCGCCAACGTCGCCGACGCGGCGTCGGTGGAGCGCGCCGTCGCACGCGTCGCCGAGGAGCTCGGTGCGCCGACGATCCTCGTGAACAACGCCGGGATCATCCGCGACAACCTCCTGTTCAAGATGACCGAGGACGACTGGGACGCGGTGCTGGCGGTGCATCTGCGCGGCGCGTTCCTGATGTCGCGCGCGGTGCAGGAGCACCAGGTGAAGGCGAACTGGGGCCGCATCGTGAACCTGTCGTCAACCTCGGCCCTCGGCAACCGCGGGCAGGCGAACTACGCGGCCGCGAAGGCCGGCATGCAGGGCTTCACCAAGACCCTCGCCATCGAGCTCGGCCGGTACGGCGTCACCGCGAACGCGATCGCGCCGGGGTTCATCGTCACCGACATGACGCGATCCACGGCCGACCGGCTGGGCGTCGGATTCGAGGATTTCATCGCCCACAACGCCAACGAGATCCCGGTGCAGCGCGCCGGCTACCCCGACGACATCGCCGCCGCCGCGTCGTTCTTCTGCTCCGAGGAGGCCGGATTCGTGTCGGGCCAGGTGCTGTACGTCGCCGGGGGTCCGCGCGCATGAGCATCGTCGTCGACTCCCCCGCCGCGCTCGCCGACGCCGTCGGCAGCACCGCCACCGGCGACTGGTTCGCCGTCGACCAGCAGCGCATCCAGGCGTTCGCCGACGCCACCGAGGACTGGCAGTGGATCCACCTGGACGCCGACCGCGCCTCATCCGGCCCCTTCGGCGCGACCATCGCGCACGGATACCTCACGCTGTCGCTGCTGCCGCGGCTGACCGCGGGACTGCTGTCGGTCGACGGCACCGCGATGGTGGTGAACTACGGGCTCGACAAGGTGCGGTTCCTCCAGCCGGTGGTCGTGGATTCGCGCGTGCGGGCCGTCACCGAGGTCGCCTCGGCCGAGCCGTCGCCGCAGGGGTACCGGGTGAGCCTGCGCACGACCATCGAGCTCGAGGGCTCGGAGCGCCCCGCGCTCGTGGCCGACACGGTGGCGCTGTTCGTCCCGGAGGCCTGAAGTCGGCGCAGAGCCGGGGGCTGGACCTCCGGCTCTGAGCCGCCGCGGCTCGGAGGACTCAGGGCCTCTCGCCCGGGCTCACCGCGCTGCCCGGCTCGTGGCCGATGCCCGAGCCGGGCGGGCGGAAGTGGATGGGCGAGGCGACGAAGAGCGCCACGGCGAGCAGCGCGGCGATAGTTCCTGTGACGCAGATCCGGATCAGGATGCCGCGGCCACCGGCCGGCAGCCGGTGTCGTGCGAGGGCGACGAGGCCGAAGCCGATGAGAGCGCCGGCGGTGTTGACGAGGACGTCGGTGACGTCTGTGCTGCCGATGGCCAGCACGAACTGGGTCGCCTCGAGCGCGAGGCTGACGACGGCAGTGACGCCCGCGAGGCGGCGCCAGCTCCACCGCGGTGCGAGAAGGCCGAGAAACAGGCCGAACGGCACGAAAAGCAGCAGGTTGATGAGGACCTCGGACGGTTTGCTGGCGCCTTGCTCGGCCGTCGCGAGGAACGGCACGAGCTTGATCACGCGATCCACGCCGCCGACCCATGGGAGCTCGAGCTTCCAGAGCACGATCCACACGAGCAGGAGGATGTACACCGCGAACGCCGTGATCAGGCGGAACGGGGCGGCACCTGCGGTGGTGGCTTCCCGCTCGGACGGCAGTGCGGTGGTCGTCATGGCGTCCCGGTCTCCGGATCTGATCGGGGCTGGAAGCCCGTCGTGCGCCCCTTCTCGACGAGGAGGGTGATCCCAGTGAACGGCACCGGATGTTGCGTCCGCGTATGCGAATCCGCGGGGCGCAGCGAAACATGGTGCGATGCGGTGGCCCCGCGGCTCCTCAACGACAGGATCGCCCGGCCTCTCCCCTAGCTTTCGTCCGGGAACTTCCCCCTGACAGTTCCGTCCATGGCATCCGCGAGGGCGTAGACCACCGGCCAGGCGCCCTCAGAGCTGTTCCCGAGTACGGTCACCGTGGTGCGTGTCTCCGGAATGTGCGTGGACCGAAACGATGCGCCTGCGTCGTAGCCCTCCAGTATCAGAGACGAATTCCGGCGGCCCAGCCACAAGCCCATCCCGTACCGCTTGTGCTCGGCCGGCACGTCGAAGCGGGGACGGATCATCTCGGCGAGTGTGTCGGGCGTCACGATCCGGCCATCCAGCAATGCGTTCCAGAACCGGTGCAGGTCGTCGGCGGTGAAGTACATCCCGCCGTCGCCGTTGCCCCGCACCGGGAGGTGCAGCACGTTGGTGCGGTTGCCCTCCTCGTCGAGGTAGCCGAGGGCGGCATCCGCAGGGAGGTCATCGGAGCGGAGAAATGCGGAGCCGGCGAGTCCCGCCCGGTCGCACACTTCGGTCTGGACCAGTTCATGGAAACCGCGGCCGCTGACGCGCTCGGCGACGAGCGCGAGCACCACATAACCGCCGTTGCAGTAGGAGAATCGCTCGCCGGGCGGGAACTTCTGCGGGAAGCCGTCGAGGGCGGGCAGGAACGCCTCGGTGTCGGCGAGCGCATGCAACGGCAGAGAGAAGATGTAGTCGTCGATCTCACCGTCGTCTTCCTCGTCGAGGTAGTCGCCGATACCGGAGGTGTGGGTGAGCAGGTGCTCGATCGTCACCGCGTCGTCGATCAGGGGCAGGTCGTCGCCCAGAATCGGACGCACGAGGTCCTGCAGACCGAGCAGGCCGCCCTCGACGAGTCGCAGGATCGCGAGCGCGGTGAAGCCTTTGTTCCCGCTGGCGGCCGAGATGCGAGTGCTCGGCGTATTCGGAACCCGGAGGGCACGGTTCGCGAAACCCTCGCAGCGCTCGAGCGTGCGCCGGTCGCCGACATCGATGGTGAGCACCCCGCTGAACGACTCCACTTCGATCGCGGCGTCGAGCGCCTCGGAGGTGATGGGAATGGTCATTGTGGGATCTCCAACCGGCTGAGCTGACGAGGGGAACACCGCGAGTGATTTCGAGTCCATCACGGATCGGATCCGAATACTCAGCACTCTCGGTTCCGTGCTTTATCTCCGAGCACTCCCGGTGGTAGTGGCGGTATGGCCGGTGCGGCAGCCGGTCGTTCATCGTGCCGCG
>NZ_MWLP01000097.1:0-44283 GCF_010634885.1 Microbacterium sp. B35-04
GGATGCCGCGGCCGACGCGCTGGCTGGCGGCGGCGGTCTGCTCCTCGACGTGGTTTACGGGCACTGGCCGACGGCACTGTCGGCCGCGTGGGAGCGTGCCGGGAACCCGGCGCGGTCGGGACTCGGGATGCTGCTGCACCAGGCACTGCTGCAGGTCCGGATCTTCCGCAACGGCGACCCGGACGCGCCTCTCGCGCGTGAGGACGAATCGCTGGAGGCGATGCGCCGCGTGCTCGAGGAGCCCACGACGGCGTAACGGCGGTCCGGGGCGTGGGAGACTGGACCAATGCTCCGCGTGCTCACGGCCGGCGAATCGCACGGCCCCGAACTCGTCGCCGTCATGGAGGGCCTGCCCGCGGGCGTCCCCATCTCCCGCGCCGCGATCCAGGCGGATCTCGCGCGCCGCAAGCTCGGCTACGGCCGCGGCTCGCGGATGAAGTTCGAAGAGGACGAGCTGACCATCTCGTCCGGCGTCGTGCACGGCACGAGCCTCGGCAGCCCGATCGCCCTGCGCATCGGCAACACCGAATGGCCCAAGTGGGTCGAGGTCATGAGCCCCGAGCCCGTGGAACTCACCGAGAAGTCCCGCGGCCGCGGCGCCGCGCTCACGCGCCCTCGTCCCGGCCACGCCGACCTCGTCGGCATGCAGAAATACGGCTTCGACGAAGCCCGGCCGATCCTCGAGCGCGCGAGCGCCCGCGAGACGGCCGCCCGCGTCGCCCTCGGCGCACTCACACGAGCGTTCCTGGCCGAGCTCGGCATCCGTCTCGTCAGCCACACGCTCTCGATCGGGCCCGTGCGCGTGCCCGAGGGCGCGGCCCTGCCCACGCCGGACGACGTCGAGGCACTCGACGCCGATCCGCTCCGCTGCTTCGACGCCGCGACGAGCGCCGCCATGGTGGCCGAGGTCGACGACGCGCGTAAAGAGGGCGACACGCTCGGCGGCATCGTCGAGGTGCTGGCCTACGGACTGCCGCCCGGACTCGGCTCGCACGTGCACTGGGACCGCCGCCTCGATGCCAAGCTGGCACACGCGCTCATGAGCATCCAGGCCATCAAGGGCGTGGAGGTCGGCGACGGGTTCGAGACCACGCGCCGTCGCGGCTCCGCCGCCCACGACGAGCTGTTCGTGGCGGGGGACGGCATCACGCGCTCGAGCGACAAGGCGGGCGGCACCGAGGGCGGCATGTCGACCGGGACCGTCCTGCGGGTGCGCGCCGGCATGAAGCCGATCGCGACCGTGCCGCGGGCGCTGCGCACGGTGGACGTCGCGACCGGCGACGCCGCGTCGGCGCACCACCAGCGCTCGGACGTGTGCGCCGTGCCGGCGGCGGGCGTCGTCGCCGAGGCCATGGTCGCCGTCGTCCTGGCCGAGGTCGTGCTGGAGAAGTTCGGCGGCGACAGCGTCGCCGAGACGCGACGCAACCTCGAGGGCTACCTCGCGGCGATCCCCGACGCGCTGCACAGCGCCGCCGAGAGCGACGCCGGCCTCGCCGAGCATGACCTCGCACTCTGACGCCGTCGTGCTGATCGGCCCGATGGGGGCCGGAAAGACCAGCATCGGCAAGAAGGCCGCGCGCGCGCTCGGCCTGCCCTTCTTCGACACCGACGCCGCGGTCGTGCGCGACCACGGACCGATCGAGCAGCTCTTCGTCGAACACGGCGAAGCGCGCTTCCGTGCGGCGGAGCGCGATGCCGTCCGCGAGGGCCTGGCCACAGGCGGCATCGTCTCGCTCGGCGGCGGGGCGATCATGGACGCCGACACCCGTGCAGAGCTCGCAGGTCTCCGCGTCGTGCTCCTCACCGTGTCGCCGCGCGTCGTGGCGGGCCGCGTGCGCGACTCGAACCGACCGCTGCTGCAGGGGGGCGACGACGCCATCGAGCGCTGGACCGCGATCTTCGAAGAGCGCCGGCCCGTGTACGAAGAGCTCGCCGACGTCACGTTCGACACGTCCACCGGCCCGCTGCAGGACGTCGTCGACGCCCTCGTCGCGTGGGTGCGCGGCCAGAGCACCCCGCCGCACGACCACGCCGCCGGCGGCTCGGCCGGACCGAGTGAGATCAGCCCGCGCGACAGCAGCCCCCGCGAGAAGGAGCAGACGCCATGACCGACGCCACGACCATCACCGTGAGCGGCGACGCGAGCTACGACATCACCGTGGGCCACGGCATCCTGTCCTCCCTCGGCGAGGCCTTGCCGGCCGCTGCCCGCAAGGTGCTCGTGATCCACCCGCCGACGCTCGCGGCACAGGCCGAGAGTCTGCGCGCGCAGCTGGTCGGCGACCGCGAGGTGCTGCTCGCCGAGATCCCCGACGCCGAGGCGGGAAAGCGCATCGAGGTCGCCGCCTTCTGCTGGCAGGTGATGGGCAAGGCCGATTTCACGCGGACCGACGTCGTCGTGGGCTTCGGCGGGGGAGCGGTCACCGATCTCGCCGGCTTCGTCGCGGCCACGTGGCTGCGCGGCGTCGAGGTCGTGCAGGTTCCCACCACCGTTCTCGGCATGGTCGATGCGGCAGTCGGCGGCAAGACCGGCGTGAACACCGCCGAGGGCAAGAACCTCGTCGGAGCCTTCTGGGCGCCGCGCGCCGTCATCTGCGACCTCGATCTGCTCGGCTCGCTGTCGCGCAACGAGCGCGTCGCAGGCTACGCCGAGGTGGTGAAGGCCGGATTCATCTGGGCGCCCGAGATCCTCGACCTGGTCGAGGCCGACCCCGAGACTGCCGTCGACCCGCAGAGCGCCGCGTTCCGCCGCACCATCGAGCTCGCCATCGAGATGAAGGCGCGCGTCGTGGGGGAGGACCTGCGCGAGGCGGGTCTGCGCGAGATCCTCAACTACGGACACACGCTCGGCCACGCCATCGAGCACGCCGAGCGCTACCGCTGGCGTCACGGCGCCGCGATCTCGGTCGGCATGGTCTTCGCCGCCGAGCTGTCGCGGCTCGCCGGCCGGCTTCCGGATGCCGCCGCCCAGCGCCACCGCGACATCCTCGGCTCGCTCGGCCTGCCGACGACGTACGGCGCCGGGCGCTGGCCTACGCTGCTCGCGACCATGCAGCGCGACAAGAAGAGCCGAGGAGGCATGCTGCGCTTCATCGTGCTCGACGACGTCGCCAAGCCCACGGTGCTGCAGGCACCCGACGAATCACTGCTCTTCGCCGCCTACCAGGAGGTCTCGGGCGGATGAGCACCCGGCAGCACCGCGGTAGGGTGCTCGGATGACGGCATCGCCCGATCCGCGCCTGACGGTGCGCCGCATCCGCTCCGATGAATGGGCTGCCGTGCGGGCACTTCGGCTGGAGTCGACGAGCGACCCCGATGCGGGGATCGCGTTCCTTGAGACGCCCGAGCAGGTGGCCGAGCGCCCCGATGAGTTCTGGCGCGACCGCGCGGACAAGGCGGCGACGAGCGAGACCGCCGCGCAGTTCGTCGCGGTCGTCGACGATGTCTGGGTCGGAAGCCTGTCGGTGCTGATCCGGGCCACCGGACACAAGGACGCACTCGGCCGGTACGTCGACGATCGCCGAGCCGACGTCGTGGGCGTGTACGTGAACCCCGGCCACCGCGGGACGGGTGCGGTCGACGCCCTGCTCGCCGCGGCCGCCGCATGGGCGGCGAGCCTCGGGCTCGACCGGATCTCGCTCGACGTCCACCGCGACAACCCGCGCGCCGAGGGCGCCTACCGACGTGCCGGCTTCGCGCGCACCGGCGAGACCTACGCCAGTGTGATCGGGCCCCAGATCGTCATGGAGCGCCCCCTGCCGTGACGGGTAACCGGTCCGGGCGCGCTGATATCGTGCGAACATGACCCACCCCCGCCGCCTGCTCCTCGTCAACGGGCCCAACCTCAACCTGCTGGGCACCCGGGAACCCGGCATCTACGGCACCGCGACGCTGGCCGACGTCGAGCGCGTGACGACGGATGCCGCCGCGCAGCGCGGCTTCGAGGTGCGGGCTGTGCAGAGCAACCACGAGGGCGTGCTCCTCGATGCGATCCACGAAGCCCGCGACGACTGCGCCGGCATCGTGATCAACCCCGGCGGCCTCACTCACACGTCGGTGGTGCTGCGCGACGCACTGTCGGGCGTCGGCCTTCCGGTCGCCGAGGTGCACATCTCGGATGTGAGGTCCCGCGAGGAGTTCCGCCGTCATTCCTACGTCGCCGACGTCGCCGTCGTGCACGTCATCGGCGAGGGCGTGCCCGGCTACGCGACGGCCGTCGCACGCCTCGTGGACATCCTCACCGGGCAGGCCGAGGGCTGAGGAATCGCCCGGGACCAGGCATCCCGTAGAATCGAACGTCGGCGCTGCCGGTCCTCGAGCATGTCGACGGGCAGCGACCGCCTCTCGCTTCACGTCGCTCACACCACAACGAAACGGATTCGCACCCTCATGGCATCCACCGCAGACATCAAGAACGGCGTCGTCCTCAGCATCGACGGTCAGCTCTGGAACGTCATCGAGTTCCAGCATGTCAAGCCGGGCAAGGGTGGCGCGTTCGTGCGCACGAAGCTCAAGAACGTCGTCTCGGGCAAGGTCGTCGACCGCACGTACAACGCCGGCGCCAAGATCGACATCGAGAACGTCGACCGTCGCGACTTCACGTACCTGTACAACGACGGCGACAACTTCGTCTTCATGGACGTCGCCGACTACGACCAGATCAACGTGGGAGCCGCCACGGTGGGCGACGCCGCCAACTTCCTGCTCGAGAACCAGCAGGTGCAGATCGCTCTCAACAACGGCAACCCGCTCTACGTCGAGCTCCCGGCGTCGGTCGTCCTCGAGATCACGTACACCGAGCCCGGCCTGCAGGGCGACCGCTCGTCGGCCGGAACCAAGGCCGCCACCGTCGAGACCGGCTACGAGATCCAGGTCCCGCTGTTCGTCGAGACCGGCACCAAGGTCAAGGTCGACACGCGCACCGGCGACTACCTCGGCCGCGTCAACTGAGGTCGGCGGCCGCTGACCGATGAGTGCCCGCACGAAGGCGCGCAAACGCGCGCTCGACATCCTGTTCCAGGCCGACGTCCGCGGCGATGCGCCGGCGACCGTCCTCGCCGCCGAGGCGAAGCGGGCCGCGAACGAGCCCGCCCGCGAGGCCTCGTGGCTGTACGCCCGTGAGATCGTCGACGGGGTGATCGACAACCAGGACGCCATCGACGAGCAGATCACCACGTTCGCCAAGGACTGGAGCATCGCCCGCATGCCTGCGGTCGACCGCGCCGTCCTGCGAATCGGCGCATGGGAGATCCTCTACAACGACGAGGTCCCGACCGCGGTCGCCATCGACGAGGCGGTCGAGCTCGTCAAGGAGTTCTCGACCGACGAATCGGGACCCTTCGTCCACGGCGTGCTCGCCCGGATCGCGCGCGCAGGCTGACCGCGATGCATCCGCCGCGGTGTCGGCGGGCCTCGGCAGGATGGATGCCGTGACCCCGCCGTCCGCCGGACCCCCGCCGTTCGTCGACCCCGGGCACATCCGCCGGCACACCGACAGCGGCTCGTACGAGCGGGGCGCCGCGTACTTCGCCGACGGCGCGGTGCAGCGACTCGATTGGGACCCGGTCACCTGCGTGATCGAGGCCGTCGTGGCCGGCAGCGCCGGGCGGACGTACCGCTGCCGCGTCCGGCTCGACCCGCAGCGCACGGACCACCCCATCGCCGCGACCTCGTGCACGTGCCCGGTGCAGTTCGACTGCAAGCACACGGTCGCGACGCTGCTCGCAGCCAACCGGCTGGCGGCGTCGGCCCCGGCGTCGCCCGGTGAATCGTCGTGGCGGACGGTGTTCGCGTCGCCGGCGCCCGCGCCGCGGGCCCACACGCCCCTCGCGCTGGGCGTCGAGCTGCGTCAGCGCATCCGTCGCGGCGCGTCGGCGTGGGCACCGGCGCGTGTCGAGTCCGCCACTCCCCGCGGCCTGCATCAGCACGGCGCCGACGTGCTGGTCGGGCTTCGCCCGCTGGAGCGCTCCGCCCGGTCCGACGCATGGATCAAGGGCGGCGTCTCGTGGGATGCCCTGCGGCGGCCGAGCACGGCGTTCGACCCTGTACAG
The DNA here is from genome assembly GCF_010634885.1 of Microbacterium sp. B35-04. Taxonomy (NCBI): domain Bacteria; kingdom Bacillati; phylum Actinomycetota; class Actinomycetes; order Micrococcales; family Microbacteriaceae; genus Microbacterium; species Microbacterium sp. B35-04. Next base: position 6,051 of record NZ_MWLP01000097.1, read on the forward strand.
GCGCGGTGGTTCGCCGAGCTGCACAGCATCGGCCGCGACGTCCGCTCGTTCGGCGCCTTCTCCGACGTCTCGGACTGGCTCACCCTCGACGACATCGAGTCGAGCCTTCTCTGGCCGCACCTGGCGTCCGCCGCGGACCGCGGCATCCCGTTCGTCCCGACGAAGCGCAATGCGACGGTCGCACTGGCGTCCGCGGCGACCGTCGCGGTGCAGGCGCAGCGCACCGGGCGCGGCCTCGAGATCGTCCCGGTCGTCACGATCGACGGCGAGCAGACCCTCGCAACGCCCTCTCCGGCCGCCGGCGCGTCGTCCGGAGCCTCGGGGCGCGTGGGCCCAGCCGCGACTCTGCGTCCGGTCGGCCGCACGGGCGTCTACCGGTTCACGGTGCAGCGCGAGCGCATCGAGCTGGTGCTGGCGGCCGTCGCGCTGCCCGACCCGGTGCCCGCGCTGCTCACCGCCCGCGAAGCCGTGACCGTCCCGGCGGACGAGGCTGAGGAGTTCGTGCGCGAGCACCTGCCGCGCATCGCGCGCCGGGTGGATGTCGAGGCGCCTGGAATCGACGTCGCCCCGCCGCCCCGGCCGACGCTCGTGGTGCTGGTGCGATTCGAACCGGGGCATCGGCTCGTCTACACGCTCTCGTGGCGTTACGGCGACGGCGAGCTGCTCGGCCTCGATGCGACCGGCGACGACGGCGACCCGGCGCTGGAGCGCGAGATCCGCGACCGCGTCGAGTCGCTCTGGCGCGATCATGCGCCGGTCGACCTCGCGAGCGCCGACACGCTGTCGGGGATCGTGGCGGCGGAGTTCGCGTCGCAGCTGCTGCCGCTGCTCGAGGCCGACGCCGACGTCCGTGTGGAGATCTCAGGCGAACGTCCGCATTACCGTGAGCTCGTCGGCGATCCGCGCATCGACATCACGTCCGTCGAGACGACCGACGCCGATTGGTTCGACCTGGGCGTCGTCGTGACGATCGATGGCCGCAGCATCCCGTTCGGGACGCTGTTCACCGCGCTCTCGCGGGGTCGCAAGAAGATCCTGCTGAGCGACGGGGCGTACTTCTCGCTGTCGCATCCCTCGCTCCAGCGCCTGCGCGACCTCATCGACGAGGCGGGCGAGCTCGACGAATGGGAGACCGGGCCGCGCATCAGCCGGTATCAGACCGCCCTGTGGGCGGATTTCGAGGATCTCGCGGACGAGGCGCAGCCCGCGGTCTCGTGGCGGGCCACCGTGGAGGCGCTGCGCGACGCCGACGGGGTTCCCTCCGCACCGCTCCCTGCCGCGCTGCAGGCGGATCTCCGCCCGTACCAGCGGGTCGGGTACGACTGGCTGGCCTTCCTGTGGCAGCACCGGCTCGGCGGCATCCTGGCCGACGACATGGGCCTCGGCAAGACGCTGCAGCTGCTCGCCCTCATCGCGCACGCGCGCGAAACCGGTGAGAAGCGCCCGTTCCTGGTGGTGGCGCCGACATCCGTCCTCTCGACGTGGCGGAGCGAGGCGGCGCGCTTCGTGCCCGACCTGCGCGTGGCCGTCATCGACTCGACACGTGCGAAGCGCGGGACGACGGTGACGGATGCCGCAGCCGCCGCCGTCATCGTGGTCACGTCGTACACGCTCCTGCGACTGGACGAAGCCGAGTTCGCACGCGTCACATGGGCCGGCCTCATCCTCGACGAGGCGCAGTTCGTCAAGAACAGCCAGACCAAGGCGTACCGGGCGGCGCGCGATCTGCCGGCGGACGTCGTCTTCGCCGTCACCGGCACGCCGCTCGAGAACAGCCTCACCGAGCTGTGGGCCCTGCTCTCGCTGGCTGCTCCCGGGCTGTTCGCCTCCGCGCGGCGGTTCCGGGAGGAGTACGTCGGCCCCATCGAGAAGGGCAAAGTGCCCGAGAACCAGGAAGGCGGCGCCTATCGCGCGGGCCGCCTGGCGCGCCTTCGGCGCCGCATCCGTCCGCTGGTGCTGCGGCGCACGAAGGAACTGGTCGCCGCCGACCTGCCTGCCAAGCAGGAGCAGGAGGTGCGGATCGAGCTCGGGGCGGCCCACCGCGCCCTGTATGACACGGTGCTGCAGCGCGAGCGCCAGAAGGTGCTGGGGCTGTTGGAGGACCTCGACCGCAACCGGTTCATCGTGTTCCGCTCCCTGACGCTGCTGCGCATGCTGAGCCTCGCCCCCGAGCTCGTCGACCCGGCGTACTCCCACATCGCGCCGAGCAAGCTCGGCGCGCTCTTCGAGCAGCTCGACGAAGCCCTCGCCGAGGGGCATCGCGCCCTCGTGTTCAGCCAGTTCACGTCGTTCCTCGGCCTCGTCTCCGCCCGGCTCGACGAGCGGGGCATCCCGTACGCGTATCTCGACGGGTCGACGCGCGATCGCGATGCCGCCGTCGACGCCTTCCGCGGGGGAGAGGCGCCGGTGTTCCTCATCAGCCTCAAGGCGGGCGGCTTCGGTCTCACGCTGACGGAGGCCGACTACGTGTTCCTGCTCGATCCGTGGTGGAACCCCGCAGCCGAGGCGCAGGCGGTCGACCGGGCGCACCGCATCGGCCAGCACCGCAGCGTGATGGTGTACCGGCTCATCGCGAACGGGACCATCGAGGAGAAGGTCATGGCGCTGCAGCAGCGCAAGTCGCGGCTGTTCCGTTCCGTGATGGACGACGACGCCCTGTTCGGCCAGGCGCTCACCGCCGACGACATCTGCGGACTCTTCGACGAGTGATCCGGGCCATCCCGGTCCGGAGCGCGCGGGGACGGGGCGGGATCTGCTTTTGCACGGCCGGGCCGCGCGGTGGCGTCGGCCGGCCTCGCCTAGACTCGTCTGGTTCGACGGTACGACTGCTGGATAGGGGAGGAGTCCCATGCGCATCACGGGCCTCGGCCACGCCGGAATGTTCATCGAGACGGCGGGAGGAAGCATCCTCTGCGACCCGGTGATCGGCCCGACCTTCTTCGGGTCGTGGTTCCCGTTCCCCGACAACCGCGGGCTCGACTGGGCGAAGTACGGCAACGCCGACTTCCTCTACATCTCGCACCGCCACCGCGACCACTTCGACCCGGCGCTCATGCAGCGCCACGTGCCGAAGGACATCAAGGTCCTGCTGCCGGATTACCCGACCGACGATCTCGAGCAGGACCTGCGACGGCTCGGCTACGACAACATCGTCTACACGCAGGCCGGGGTGCCGCTCGAGTTCGGCCCGCTCAAGCTCATGGTGACGCCCCTCCGCGCCCCCAGTGACGGGCCGATCGGCGACTCCTCGCTGAGCGTCGACGACGGGACCGCCAGCATCCTGAATCAGAACGACTCGCATCCGCTCGACCTCGAGAAGCTGATGTCGTTCTCGAAGCCCGAGGCGTACTTCACGCAGGTGTCGGGCGCCATCTGGTGGCCGATGGTCTACGACCTGCCGCAGGATGCCAAGCAGAACTTCGCGAAGCTCAAGCGCGACGCGCAGAACAAGCGGGCGATGTACTACATCGAGAAGGTCGACGCCGAGCACGTCTTCCCGATGGCCGGCCCGCCGATGTTCCTGCGCGAGGAGCTGTTCAAGTACAACGGCTACGGCCTCGACGGCGACGCCATCTTCACCGACCAGCGGCAGTTCCTGCAGCACATGAAGGACCTCCGCCCCGACCAGAAGGGCTACGAGTTCGTGCCCGGCACCGTGGTCGAGCTGAACGACGGCGCGCTCTCGGTCACGCAGACGCTCTACACGGATGCCGAGATCGACCGGATCTTCGACGACAAGTGGTCGTATCTCGCCGAACAGCAGGGCAGCCGCCAGGACGAGATCCGCGCCGAGGAGGCCACCCGCGCAGCGGTGCTGCCTCCGGACGAGATGCTGGCCGCGATCAAGGAGTGGTGGGAGCCGCTACTGCGCCGTGCCCGCACCATCCGCAACGGCGTCGGCGGCGTCGTGCGCTTCCGCATCGGCGACCTCGACATGGTCGTGGACTTCCCGAAGGCGAAGGTCCGCGAGTACCAGGACGACGAGTGCATCTACTGGTACACGATCCCGGCCGACCTGGTCTCGACCAACATCGCCGACCACGAGATCGACTGGTCGAACTCGATCTTCCTCTCGATGCAGTTCGAGGTCGGCCGCAGCGGCAAGTTCAACGAGTTCCTGACGACGTTCCTCAAGTGCCTTTCGCGAGACCGGATCGAGTACGTCGAGAACTGGTACGCGGAGCAGACCGATCAGACCGAAGACGCCCGGCTGGGCGAGTGGAAGGTGCAGCGCCGCTGCCCGCACCTGCGTGCGGACCTCACCAAGACCGGCAAGATCGAGGACGGCGTGCTCACCTGCTCCCTCCACGACTGGAAGTGGGACCTGGCCAGCGGCAAGTGTCTCACCAGCCAGGGGCACCCGATCCGTGCGTCGCTGGTCGAGGACGACGCGCACCGCGAGGTGACGACGCCCGCCGCCTGAGCGGACCGCGGCGCCGTCTGGTTGTAGACCTTCTACAACCAGACGGCGTTTCTGCGCCCGAAGGTGTGTATCCCCGGTGCCAATCCGTGCCGATCCGTATCACCGTGCGGCCGAGGGAGTCCTGATCACCGTGCCCGCGATCGCGGGCGATCAGAACCCGAAGGAGTCACGCCATGACCACCGTTCCCGTCCGCGGCGCCGCCGGCGTCGTCGCCCCCGCACGCACCGGCCGTCCGAGCACGATCCGCACCCTGCTGTCATGGGAGGCGCGCGCCGAAGCTGCGACAAAGACCGCGCTGCAGCGCTGGAGCATCCCGGCGCTGCGCATCGCCCTCGGCGGTGTGTTCGTCGTCTTCGGCGCGATGAAGTTCTTCCCCGGAGTGAGCCCCGTCGAGGCTCTCGTGAGCCAGACGTGGGAGAAGCTGACGTTCGGACTCGTGAGCGGCCAGGCGGCGCTCGTCGCCACCGCGCTGATCGAGGTCGCGGCGGGAGCCCTCCTCATCGCCGGGGGCGCCTTCGCCCGCGTCGGCCTCGTGGTGCTCGCGCTCGCGTTCGTCGGCATCCTCTCGCCGCTCGTGCTGCTGCCTGCCGAGGTGTTCGGCACCGCCGGCCCGACGCTCACCGGACAGTACATCTTCAAGAACGTCGTGCTGATCGCCGCCGCCCTCGTCGTCGCCTCGCAGGTGCTGCGCGGGCCTGCCACGCGCCCCTGACGATCACGAGGCGCACCCCGAAGGCCGGTCCCGATTGGGGCCGGCCTTCGCGGTGACGTAGACTGGGCGGCGATCACAGCAACCTTTAACCCCGTCCCGTGAGGCGGAGAAGGGAGCGGCGGATGAGCACGCGCACCGTGCTGCACGAGGCCGACATCGCCCGGGCCCTGACTCGGATCTCCCACGAGATCCTCGAGTCCAACAAGGGTCCCGAGGGCCTGGTCCTCCTCGGCATCCCCACTCGCGGCGTCACCCTCGCCCACCGCATCGGCGCGCTCGTCGAGCAGTTCGGCGGCGTCACCGTCCCGATCGGGGCCCTCGACGTCACGATGTACCGCGACGACCTGCACCGCAATCCGACGCGTGCCCCGCAGCGCACCCAGATTCCGCCAGGCGGCATCGACGGCAAGGTGGTCGTGCTCGTGGACGACGTCCTCTTCTCAGGACGCAGCATCCGTGCCGCCCTCGACGCCCTGCAGGACATCGGCCGGCCCGCTGCGGTGCGGCTGGCGACGCTCGTCGACCGGGGCCACCGCGAACTGCCGATCCGCCCCGACTTCGTCGGCAAGAACCTGCCGAGCTCCCGCGAAGAGCGCGTGAACGTGCGCCTGCACGAGACCGACGGCGCCGAATCCGTCACGATCGAAGGACGGTGACCGGAGCATGAGGCACCTGCTCGACACCCGGACGCTCGCCCGCCAGGATGCGCTGCGCATCCTCGACGTGGCCGAGGACATGGCCGACACGCAGCGGCGCGAGGTCAAGAAGCTCCCCACCCTGCGGGGCAAGACCGTCGTCAACCTATTCTTCGAGGACTCGACACGCACGCGCATCTCGTTCGAGGCCGCCGCGAAGCGACTGTCGGCCGATGTCATCAACTTCTCGGCGAAGGGCTCGAGCGTCTCGAAGGGGGAGTCGCTGCAGGACACGGCGCAGACCCTCCAGGCGATGGGAGCGGATGCCGTCGTCATCCGCCACGGCGCGTCTGGCGCCCCCCGCACCCTCGCGACCAGCGGCTGGATCAGCGCCGGCGTCGTCAACGCCGGCGACGGCACCCACGAGCACCCGACACAGGCGCTCCTGGACGCCTTCACGATCCGCAAGCGCCGGTTCGGCGACGACAGCCGCGGCCGCGACCTCGCGGGCATGAAGGTCGCGATCGTCGGCGACATCCTGCACTCGCGGGTGGCCCGGTCCAATGTCTGGCTGCTGCACACCCTCGGCGCTCACGTGACCCTCGTCGCGCCCCCCACCCTCGTGCCGCAGGATATGTCGCGCTGGCCGGTGCGGACGCTCTATGACCTCGACGAGGCGATCGCGTCGGCACCGGACGCGCTCATGATGCTGCGCATCCAGCTGGAGCGCATGAACGCCGCGTATTTCCCCACTGAACGGGAGTATTCGCGCCGCTGGGGCCTCGACGCACGCCGCCTTCAGGCGCTCGGAGCGGATAGCATTGTCATGCACCCCGGACCCATGAACCGGGGTCTGGAGATCTCCGCAGAAGCCGCGGACTCGCCGCGCTCGACCGTGCTCGAGCAGGTGGCGAACGGCGTCTCGGTGCGCATGGCCGCGCTCTACCTGCTGCTGGCGGGCGCGGAGCACGACGCAGCCGACAGCACACCCGCGATGAACGCGCCCGCCCCGGTGGGCTCAGAGAAGGAGAACACCCCGTGAGCGAGACCCTTCTCTTCCGCGGCGCCCAGGTCGAGGCCACCACCCTCGCCGACGTGATCGTCGCGGACGGCGTCATCGCCGAGATCGGCCCCGGCCTGAGCCGCGCCGGCGCGACCGTGGTCGACGTCGACGGCCTCGTGCTGCTGCCGGGCCTGGTCGATCTGCACTCGCATCTGCGCGAACCCGGGTACGAGGCATCCGAGACGATCCTGACCGGATCGCGCGCCGCCGCGGCGGGCGGCTACACCGCCGTGTTCGCGATGCCCAACACCTCGCCGGTCGCCGACACGGCCGGTGTCGTCGAGCAGGAGCTCGCCCTCGGTGAGGCGGCCGGCTTCGTCACGGTGCAGCCGATCGGTGCGGTGACCGTCGGGCAGAAGGGCGAGCGCCTGGCCGAGCTCGGCGCCATGGCCGACTCCCGCGCCCGTGTGCGCGTCTTCAGCGACGACGGCTTCTGCGTCTGGGACCCGCTCATCATGCGGCGAGCGCTCGAGTACGTGAAGGCGTTCGACGGCGTCGTCGCGCAGCACGCGCAGGACCCGCGCCTCACCGAGGGCGCGCAGATGAACGAGGGCGCCGTGTCCGCGGAGCTGGGACTCGCCGGCTGGCCCGCGGTCGCCGAAGAGTCGATCATCGCCCGCGACGTGCTCCTCGCCGAGCACGTCGGCTCGCGCCTGCACGTCTGCCACCTCTCGACGGCGGGCTCGGTCGACATCATCCGCTGGGCCAAGCGCCGCGGCGTGGACGTGACGGCCGAGGTCACCCCGCACCACCTGCTCCTGACCGACGAGCTGGTACGCGACTACGACGCCCGCTTCAAGGTCAACCCGCCGCTGCGCCGCGAGGAGGACGTGCTCGCGGTGCGCGAGGGCCTCGCCGACGGCACGATCGACATCGTCGCGACCGACCACGCCCCCCACCCCGCCGAGTCGAAGGCGTGCGAGTGGCACGCGGCGGCCAACGGCATGGTGGGCCTCGAGAGCGCGCTGCGGGTCGTGCAGCAGTCGATGGTCGACACCGGACTGCTCACCTGGGGCGATGTCGCACGGGTGATGTCGCGCGAGCCCGCGCGCATCGGCCGCCTCGCGGGGCACGGCACCCCGCTCACCGAGGGCCAGCCGGCATCCCTCGCGTTCTACGACCCGGCGCCCCGCCGCACCTTCACGACCGACGATCTGCGTGGTCGGAGCCTGAACTCGCCGTACCTCGGCCGCGAGCTTCCCGGCGAGGTGCGCTGGACGCTCCACCAGGGAACGGTCACCGTCGCCGACGGCGCTCTGCTCGACACCCCGGGGGTGCGCGCGTGACCCGTGAAGGGGCCCTGGCCGTCATGATCGCCGTGGCCGTCGTGCTGCTCGCCGCGCTCGCGTGGGCGTGGTGGCGGCGGACGCGACGGGATGCCGCGCCGCTCGTCCATTCGGGCGAGCTGCCCGCCGACGCACACGTGCGTGCGTCCTTCGACGCCCTGTACGTCGCGACGACCGCCCGCGACACTCCGCTGGAGCGGATCGCGGCCCCCGGCATGGCGTTCCGCTCGAAGGCGACCGTCATCGTCGCCGACGAGGGTGTGGCGATCGGCCTCACCGGACAGGACCCGTTCGTGCTGACGCCCGACCGCATCGTCGACGTCGACCAGTCCACCGTCGCGATCGACCGGGTGGTCGAGCCGGGCGGACTCACCCGGCTGACCTGGCGCACCGACGCCGGCACGACCGTCGACAGCTACTTCCGACCCCAGGATGCCTCGGCCCGCGCTCTCGCGGACGCTGTGGCCGGCATCCTTCCGCCGAACCAGACGGGAACCGACTCATGACCTCCCTCTTCCAGACCGACCCCGCAGTCCTCGTGCTCGAGGACGGGACCCGTCACACCGGACGCGCGTACGGCGCCCAGGGCACCTCGATCGGCGAGGTGGTGTTCTCCACCGGCATGACCGGGTACCAGGAGACGCTCACCGATCCCTCGTACGCGGGCCAGATCGTGCTGCAGACCGCGCCGCACATCGGCAACACCGGCATGAACGACGAGGACCCGGAATCGCGCCGCATCTGGGTGGCGGGGTACATCGTGCGCGACCCCTCCCGCGTCGTCTCGAACTGGCGCGCCGACGAGTCGCTCGACGCGGCCCTGGCGAGGGACGGCGTGGTGGGCATCAGCGGCATCGACACGCGCGCCGTGACCCGCCACATCCGCTCGGCCGGCAGCATGCGCGGCGCGATCTTCTCCGGCGACGCGGCGAGCATCGATGCCGAGGAGCAGCTGCGTCTCGTCCGCGAGGCTCCGCAGATGGCCGGTCAGAACCTCTCCGCCCAGGTGTCGGTGGCCGTCGCCGAGGTGACGAAGGCGACCGGCGAGCGCATCGGCAACCTCGCCGTGCTCGACCTCGGCGTGAAGCAGGCGACCGTCGACAACCTCGCCGCGCGGGGATTCGACGTGCATGTGCTGCCGCAGGACGTCACGATCGACCAGATCCGTGCGATCGACCCGGTGGCCGTGTTCTACTCCAACGGCCCGGGCGACCCGGCGGCTTCGGGCGACCACGTCGACCTGCTGCGCGGCGTGCTCGACGACGGACTGCCGTTCTTCGGCATCTGCTTCGGCAACCAGCTGCTCGGCCGGGCGCTCGGCCTCGGCACCTACAAGCTGCCCTTCGGCCACCGCGGCATCAACCAGCCGGTGCTCGACAAGTCCACGGGCCGCGTCGAGATCACGGCCCACAACCACGGCTTCGCAGTGGACGCCCCGGTCGACGGCGAGTTCGACAGCCCGAACGGCTACGGCCGCATCGAGGTCAGCCACGTCGGGCTGAACGACCAGGTGGTCGAGGGCCTGCGCGCCCTCGACATCCCGGCGTTCTCCGTGCAGTACCACCCCGAGGCCGCCGCCGGCCCGCACGACGCCAACTACCTGTTCGACCGCTTCCGCGACCTCGTCGTCGCGAACCTCCAGAAGAAGGCCGCGAAGTAATGCCCAAGCGCGACGACATCCGCTCCGTCCTGGTCATCGGCTCCGGCCCGATCGTCATCGGGCAGGCGTGCGAGTTCGACTACTCGGGCACGCAGGCCTGCCGCGTGCTGCGCGAAGAGGGCGTGCGCGTCATCCTCGTCAACTCGAACCCGGCCACCATCATGACCGACCCCGACTTCGCCGACGCGACGTACATCGAGCCGATCAACTGGCGTGTCATCGAGACGATCATCGCGAAGGAGAAGCCCGACGCGATCCTGCCGACCCTGGGCGGGCAGACGGCGCTCAACGCCGCGATCGACCTGCACACGCACGGGATCCTCGAGAAGTACGACGTCGAGCTCATCGGCGCCGACTTCGAGGCGATCAACAAGGGCGAGGACCGCCAGATCTTCAAGCAGCTGGTGCTGGATGCCGGCGCCGACGTTGCGGCCTCCCGTATCGCGCACACGATGGACGAGGTGCTCGCCGCCGCCGACGAGCTCGGCTACCCGCTCGTCGTGCGCCCGTCGTTCACGATGGGCGGCCTCGGCTCGGGCTTCGCATACGACGAGAAGGACCTCCGCCGCATCGCCGGCGCGGGCCTGCGCGACTCGCCGACCACCGAGGTGCTGCTCGAGGAGTCGATCCTCGGGTGGAAGGAGTACGAGCTCGAGCTGATGCGCGACACGGCCGACAACACGGTCGTCGTCTGCTCCATCGAGAACGTCGACCCGGTCGGCGTGCACACGGGCGATTCGATCACCGTCGCGCCGGCGCTCACTCTCACCGACCGCGAGTACCAGAAGCTCCGTGACATCGGCATCGACATCATCCGCGCGGTGGGCGTCGACACCGGCGGATGCAACATCCAGTTCGCGGTCGATCCGGCCACCGGCCGCATCATCGTCATCGAGATGAACCCTCGCGTGTCGCGGTCGTCGGCCCTCGCCTCCAAGGCGACCGGCTTCCCCATCGCGAAGATCGCCGCGAAGCTCGCGATCGGCTACCGCCTCGACGAGATCCCCAACGACATCACGAAGGTCACGCCGGCGAGCTTCGAGCCGACGCTGGACTACGTCGTCGTGAAGGTGCCGCGCTTCAACTTCGAGAAGTTCCCCGCCGCCGACACGACGCTGACCACCACGATGAAGTCCGTGGGCGAGGCGATGGCGATCGGCCGCAACTACGCCACCGCGCTGCAGAAGGCGCTGCGCTCGCTCGAGAAGCGCGGCTCCAGCTTCCACTGGGGCGACGAGCCGCGCTCGGCCGACGAGCTGCTCGAGATCGCCCAGACCCCGACCGATGGCCGCATCGTCGTGCTCCAGCAGGCGCTCCGCAAGGGCGCCACGGTCGAGCAGGCGTTCGAGGCGACCAAGATCGACCCGTGGTTCCTCGACCAGATCGTGCTCATCAACGAGGTCGCCGAGTTCGTGCGCCAGGCGGGGGAGCTGGATGCCGCCACCCTGCGCATCGCGAAGGAGCACGGTTTCAGCGACGCCCAGATCGCCGAGCTGCGTTCCGACGCCGAAGCCCAGGTCCGCAGCATCCGTCACGCCCTCGGCATCCGTCCCGTGTACAAGACCGTCGACACCTGCGCGGGGGAGTTCCCGGCGCTCACGCCCTACCACTACTCGAGCTACGACTTCGAGACGGAGGTGACGCCGTCGGAGCGGACCAAGGTCGTCATCATCGGGTCGGGCCCCAATCGCATCGGGCAGGGCGTCGAGTTCGACTACTCGTGCGTGCACGCGTCGTTCGCGCTGGCCGACGCCGGCTACGAGACGGTCATGGTCAACTGCAACCCCGAGACCGTGTCGACCGACTACGACACCTCCGACCGCCTGTACTTCGAGCCGCTGACCCTCGAGGACGTGCTCGAGGTGCTGCACGCGGAGGCGCAGTCGGGCGAGATCCTCGGCGTCATCTGCCAGCTCGGGGGCCAGACGCCCCTCGGCCTCGCCAAGGGGATCGAGGACGCCGGCTACACGATCCTCGGCACCAAGCCCGCCGCGATCGACCTCGCCGAGGAGCGTGAACTGTTCTCGCGCCTGCTCGACGACGCCGGTCTGGTGGCACCGCGCAACGGCACCGCGATCGACGTCGACGGCGCCGTCGCGGTCGCCGAGGAGATCGGCTACCCGGTGCTGGTGCGCCCGAGTTTCGTGCTCGGCGGCCGCGGCATGGAGATCGTCTACTCGACCGAGGCGCTGCGCGACTACTTCGTGCGCATCGCCGACGCCGCGATCATCGGCCCGGGGCTCCCGCTCCTGGTTGACCGCTTCCTCGACGATGCGATTGAGATCGACGTCGACGCGCTGTTCGACGGCGACGAGCTGTACATCGGCGGCGTCATGGAGCACCTCGAGGAGGCCGGCATCCACTCCGGCGACTCCAGCTGCACGCTGCCGCCCGTCAGCCTCGGCCGCACCGACATCGACCGCGTCCGCATCGCGACCCACGCCATCGCCGAGGGCGTCGGCGTGCGGGGCCTCCTCAACGTGCAGTTCGCCATCTCGGCCGGCGTGCTGTACGTCATCGAGGCGAACCCCCGCGCCAGCCGCACCGTGCCATTCGTGTCGAAGGCGCTCGGCATCCCGCTGGCGAAGGCCGCCTCGCGCATCATGGCGGGCTCGACGATCGCCGAGCTGAAGTCCGAGGGGATGCTGCCCGAGCAGGACGGCTCGCGCGTGCCCCTCGACGCCCCCGTCGCCGTGAAGGAGGCCGTGCTGCCCTTCAAGCGGTTCCGCACGGCGGACGGTCAGACCGTGGACTCGGTGCTCGGCCCCGAGATGCGCTCCACCGGCGAGGTCATGGGCATCGACCGCGACTTCCCCACGGCGTTCGCGAAATCGCAGGAGGCCGCGTACGGCGGCATGCCGCAGTCGGGCACCGTCTTCATCTCGGTCGCCGACAGCGACAAGCGCGCCGTGATCCTCCCGGCCCACCGCCTGCAGGAGCTCGGCTTCGACCTGGTCGCGACCGAGGGCACCGCCGAGATCCTCGCCCGCAACGGCATCGCGGTGCGCGTGGTGAGCAAGTACTCCGAGACCCAGGAGTCGGGCGGAACCAACATCGTCGACCTCATCAACGCCGGCGAGATCGACATCGTGGTGAACACCCCGAGCGGCGGCAGCGCCCGCGCCGACGGCTACGAGATCCGCGCGGCGGCGGTGGCCGGCGACAAGGCGCTGTTCACGACCATGGCTGTGCTCGGTGCCGCGGTGAGCGCCCTGCCGGTGCTGCGCGAAGGCTTCCGCGTCAAGAGCCTCCAGGAGTACGCGGCCGATCGGGCGGCGCGGGCATGACCTCGTTCGGCGAGCGCGTCCGCGCGGCGACGGCGACGCACGGGCAGCTGTGCGTCGGCATCGATCCGCACGCGCACCTCCTCGCCGAGTGGGGGATGGATGCCTCCGCCGCCGGTGCGCGGGAGTTCGGCCTGCGCGTCGTGGACGCGGCTGCGGGCCGTGTCGGGGTCGTCAAGCCGCAGGTCTCGTTCTTCGAGCGCTATGGGTCCGCCGGGTTCGCGGCGCTCGAGACCGTGATGGCGGCAGCGCGCGCGGCAGGGCTGCTCGTGATCGCCGACGCGAAGCGCGGCGACATCGGCACGACGATGGACGCCTACGCAGAGGCGTGGCTCACGCCGGGCTCTCCGCTCGAGGCCGACGCGGTGACGGCGAACCCCTTCCTCGGCGTGGGCGCTCTCGAGGGGACGTTCGTCATCGCTGAACGCCACGGCAAGGGCGTGTTCGTGCTCGCCGCGACGAGCAATCCCGATGCCTTCACGGCGCAGCGCGCGGTGCTCCCGAGCAGCGAGACGGTGTCGGCAGCGATCATGCGCGAGATCTCGGAGCGCAACGCCGGCACGACCCCGGACGGGCAATGGGCGAGCCTCGGGGTCGTCGTCGGCGCGACGGTGGACTGGACGGATGCCGGGCTCCGGGTGTTCTCGCCGGTCGCCCCGATCCTCGCTCCGGGCTTCGGTCATCAGGGTGCCGAACCGCACGACCTCCGCGCGCGCTTCGGCGACCTGGCGGAAGCGGTGATAGCGTCGGAGAGCCGCAGCATCCTGGCTGCCGGACCCGACCGGCTCGCCGCGCGCATCTCCGAGCGCGCCCTTCTCTACCGTGGTGATTGACATGCCCGATTCGCGCACCCCTTCTGAAGGGGCCTCGCCCCATACTTCCGGCGCGCACGCGCGGCCGCCCGAGGTCGACCGTGTGGCAGCCTCCCGCCGCGCCGTCGCCGCGCGCCGCGAGCGCGCCGCGCTGAAGAAGGACGTCGCCATGCGGGTGATCACGCCGCAGGAGCTCCTGCGTCGCGCTCTCGCCGATCCCGCGTCACCCGCCGGCGCGATGCGCGTGCCGGAGTTCCTCACCGCCATCCCCGCGATCGGCGAGGGCAAGCGCGATCGCATCCTGCACGATCTCGAGATCTCGCCCGTCAAGCGGCTCGGCGGCCTCGGTTCCCGTCAACGGGAGGACCTTCGAGGCTTCCTGGACGCCCGCTGGCCCGAGCTCGAGCCTCGGGGCGGTCGCAGCCGCCTGGTCGTGCTGGCCGGCCCCACCGCGGTCGGCAAGGGCACGGTCGCCGCGCACATCAAGGCGCATCACCCCCAGATCCTGCTGTCGGTGTCGGCGACGACGCGCGCGCCGCGTCCGGGCGAGATCGACGGCGAGCACTACTTCTTCGTCGACGACGCCGAATTCGACCGGATGATCGCCGACGGCGAGCTGCTGGAGCACGCGACCGTTCACAACGCGTACCGCTACGGCACGCCGCGCAAGCCGATCGAGAAGGCCCTGGCCGGGGGGCGCACCGTCCTGCTGGAGATCGACCTCCAGGGCGCCCGTCAGGTGCGCGAGGCGGATCCGTCGGCGACGCTCGTGTTCCTGCTCCCGCCCAGCTGGGACGAACTGGTGCAGCGCCTGGTCGGCCGTGGCACCGAGGACGCCGCCGAGCGTGCGCGGCGCCTGCGCACCGCGAAGACCGAGCTCGCCTCGCAGGGCGAATTCGACTATCGCGTCGTGAACGACGACGTCGCCCGTGCGGCCGATGAGGTCGCCCGCCTCGCGCACTGACGGCGGCGTGCCGCGGCGATCCGACCCGCCCGCGGTGGCCGCACATCCGCCGGACGGGATCCGTCCCGTAGAATGGTGGGATGCCTCGGCACCCCGAGGCCCGCAGACTCCCATTCCGACATCCGATCCAGGAGGTTTCGCCATGGCCGGAACGAACCAGGGCATCATCGAGCCCCCCATCGACAGCCTGCTCGAGAAGGTCGACTCGAAGTACCAGCTCGTGATCTTCGCGTCCAAGCGCGCTCGTCAGATCAACGACTACTACTCCGACCTGCACGAAGGCAACCTGTTCGACAACGTGGGCCCGCTCGTCGACTCGACCGTCGAGGACAAGCCCCTCACGATCGCGATGCACGAGATCCACGAGGACAAGCTGCGGCTGCGCCGCGCGGAGTAATCCCGTTACGACCCTTGTGCCCTCGAAGACGGTGATGTCCGTCTCCGGGGGCATACTGGTGTCCGCCCCCGGCGTCGGACACCAGCGCGACCGGCGCCACGACAACTGGAGTACCGATGACCGACCTGCGGCTGTTCACGTCCGAATCCGTCACCGAGGGACACCCCGACAAGATCTGCGACCAGATCTCCGACTCGATCCTCGACGCGATCCTGGAGGCGGACCCGAACGGTCGGGTGGCCGTCGAGACGCTCGTCACCACCGGACTCGTCCACGTCGCCGGTGAGGTCTCCACCTCGGCCTACGTCGAGATCCCGGCGATCGTGCGCGGGGTCGTCAACCGCATCGGCTACACGTCGAGCGAGACCGGCTTCGACGGCGACTCGTGCGGCGTCAGCGTGTCGATCGGCGCGCAGTCCTCTGATATCGCCGCCGGTGTCGACAAGGCGTTCGAACGCCGCGAGGACGGCTCGCAGGACCCGCACGACCTGCAGGGTGCGGGCGACCAGGGCATCATGTTCGGCTACGCCACCACCGAGACGCCGCAGCTCATGCCGATGGCCGCCTGGACGGCGCACCGCATGGCCGAGCGCCTCGCCGAGGTGCGCCGCTCGGGCGAGCTGCCCTTCCTCCGTCCCGACGGCAAGACCCAGGTCACGCTCGGTTACGACGGCGCCACGCCGAAGACCGTCGAGTCGGTCGTGCTCTCAACCCAGCACCACCCCGACATCTCGCAGAAGGCGCTGCGCGCCGCGGTCCGCGCCGAGGTCATCGACCCCGTGCTCGAGGCCACCGGCCTCGATCTGCCCGACGTGAAGTTCTACATCAACCCCGCCGGCCCGTTCGTCATCGGCGGCCCGAAGGGCGACGCGGGCCTCACCGGGCGCAAGATCATCATCGACACCTACGGCGGCGCCTCGCGCCACGGCGGCGGGGCGTTCAGCGGCAAGGACCCCTCGAAGGTCGACCGCTCGGCGGCGTACGCGATGCGCTGGGTCGCCAAGAACGCGGTCGCGGCCGGCCTCGCCGACCGCCTCGAGGTGCAGGTCGCCTACGCGATCGGCAAGGCCAAGCCGGTCGGGCTCTACGTCGAGACGTTCGGCACCGGGCGCGTGGCCGACGACGTGATCACGAACGCGATCCTCGAGGTCTTCGACCTGCGGCCCAAGGCGATCATCGACCAGCTCGACCTGCTGCGCCCCATCTACGCGCAGACGGCCGCCTACGGCCACTTCGGCCGCGAGCTGCCCGACTTCACCTGGGAGCGCACGGACCGCGCCGACGCCCTGCGCGCGGCCGCCGGGCTCTGACGCCGGCCGCGTGACCGCGGTGCCCGACGACGAGCACGGCCCCACCGGGGGGCCGAGGCCGCTTCGCCGCGTCGCGCGTGTGCTGCTCGACTCGCCGCTGCCGCAGCTGGACCGGCTGTTCGACTACGAGATCCCCGCGGAGCTCGCCGCCGACGCGCAGCCCGGCGTGCGGGTGCGCGTGCCACTGCGCAGCGCGGGACGTGTCGTGGACGGCCTGCTTGTCGAGCTGGGGGAGCCGGATGCCTCGGACCGGCCGCTCTCGCAGCTCGAGGCGGTCGTCTCGCCGGTGCCGGTGCTGACGCCCGCACTGTACGCGCTGGCGCGCCGCGCCGCCGATCGCGCGGCGGGATCGGCCGGCGACATCCTGCGGCTGGCGATCCCCAAGCGCATGGTCCGCGCTGAGAAGGCATGGCTGGCTGCCGAGCCACCCACGCATCCTCACGTCGAGGATGAGGATGCCGCCTGGGCCTCCGAGGTGCTGGCCGTCTATCCGGGCCTCGCCGACGCGCTCGAGCGTGGCGAGCGGCTCGCGCTGGACGCGCCGCCGGTGCCGTCGCAGCTGGCCGACGGCGCCGTCGTCGGATCGTGGGCGGTACTCCTCGCGGCCGCGGCGACCCACATGCTCGCCGCTGGGCGCAGCGCCGTCATAGCCGTCCCCGACCATCGCGACCGCGCACAGCTCGAGGCGGCTCTGCTGAGCCGCATCCCTGCCGACGCCTTCGTGCGCGACGACGCCAAGCAGAGCGGTCCGGCGCGGTATGCCGCGTTCCTGCGCACCCTCGCAGACGCCCCCTGCGTGGTCATCGGGAATCGCTCCACGGTCTACGCGCCGGTCGCCGACCTCGGGCTGGTCGCGCTGTGGGACGACGGCGACCCGCTGCTCGCCGAGCAGCTCAGTCCGGGCGTGCACGCCCGCGACGCCGCACTGCTGCGGCAGGAGCTGCACGGCGGCGCCCTCGTGTTCGCGGGGCACACGCGCACCACCGATGTCGAGCGTCTGGTCGCGGTGGGCTGGGTGCGCGATCTTCCGGCCGCACGCCGGCTCAGCCCGCGCGTGGTGCTCAGCGCGCACCGCGAGGGCGAGTCGCGGGGGGCGCGCGTCCCGTCGTCGGCCTTCGCCGCCGCCCGCGAGGCTCTCGCCGAGGGGCCTGTCCTCGTACAGGTCGCGCGCCCGGGTTATGCCCCGGTCCTGGTGTGCGCGAAGTGCCGCCACCCCGCCCGGTGCCCGCACTGCGGCGGGCCGCTGCACGCCGCGCGACAGGGCGCGGTGCCGACGTGCACCTGGTGCGGTCGCGCCGCGCACGCGTGGGCGTGCCCGGAGTGCTCGTCGACGCTGCTGCGCATGGCGTCCTCGGGCAGCGAGCGCACCGCCGACGAGCTCGGGAGAGCCTTTCCGGGGACGCGCGTGATCATCGCCGATGGCGATCATCCGGTCACCGAGATCGATGGGCGCCCCGCGCTGGTGGTCGCGACGCGTGGTGCCGAGCCGCTCGCTATCGGCGGCTACCGCGCGGTGATCCTGCTCGACGGGGATCGGATGCTGATGGCCGAGGATCTGCGCATCGGCGAATCGTGCCTCCGGTGGTGGTCCAACGCAGCCGCTCTCGCCGCACCCGGCGCGCCCGTGCATCTCGTCGGCGTCGGCGGCGAGATCGCGCGCGCCCTCGCGACCTGGACGCAGGCCGCGTACGCCCGTGCGGAGCTCGCCGACCGGGCGCCGCTGCGCATGCCGCCCACGGTGCGGGTGGCGGCGGTGGAGGGGCCACGGCGCGCCGTGGACGCCGCTCTGGCCGAGCTCCGCCAGACGGTGCCCGAGCTCGACTCCGAGGCGGTGCTCGGCCCGCTCGCGCACGGCGAATCGGTTCGTGCCCTGGTGCGGTTCGACTACGGGCTGGGCGGGCGGGTGACGGAGAGCCTGCGGGCGTCCGTGGTGAGCCAGGCGGTCAAGGGTCGCAGGCCGGCGAAGGGACGCACGCCGGGAGCCGCCCATACACTGAAGGTTCGGGTCGACGTGCCCGACCTCGACCTCTGACCCTCGATCGTTCAGGAACGTCATGCGCCTCGTCTTCGCCGGCACACCCGAGCCGGCCGTGCCGTCACTGCGCCGGCTCGCCTCCGCGCATGACGTGCTCACCGTCGTCACCCGGCAGGATGCCCCGCTCGGGCGCAAGCGCGTGCTCACACCGTCGCCCGTCGCCGCGGCCGCCGACGAGCTCCGGCTGCCCGTGATCCGCGCCGACCGGCTCGACGCGGCCGTGACAGCCGACATCGCCGCCCTCGAGCCCGATCTCGGCGTGATCGTCGCCTACGGCGGGCTGGTCCGCGAGCCGCTTCTGTCGACCCCGAAGCACGGGTGGATCAACCTGCACTTCTCGCTCCTGCCGCGTTGGCGCGGCGCCGCGCCCGTGCAGCACGCCCTCATCGCCGGCGATGCGCGCACCGGTGCGAGCGTGTTCCAGCTGGTGCCGGACCTCGACGCCGGCGACGTCTTCGGCGAGCTGGCGGTCGACGTGCCGGCCGATGCCACGGCGGGCTCCCTGCTCGCGGCGCTGGCCGAGGACGGCGCCGCGCTGCTCTCCGAGGTCGTGGCTGCGATCGCCGCGGGCTCCGCGGTCTCACACCCCCAGCAGGGGGAGACGACGTACGCCGCCAAGCTCGGCGACGACGACGGCCGGGTGCGCTGGGACGAACCCGCGCCGGCCGTGCTCGGACGCATCCGCGGAGTCACTCCCGAGCCCGGCGCCCACACGACGATCGGCGGCGCGCGGCTCAAGGTGCTCGCCGTCGCACCGGCCCCCTCGGACGCGCCGCGCCTGGCGCCGGGCGCCCTCGCGCTGCATGGCGGCAACGTCGTCGCCGGCACCGCGTCGACGCCCATCGTGCTCGACACGGTCCAGCCGGCGGGCAAGGGTGCGATGCGCGCCGCAGACTGGTGGCGGGGCCTCCGCGACGCGACCCCGGTGGCCGGATCGTGAGCCGCACGGTCGCGGCGCGACGCGTCGCCTACGAGACGCTGCGGGCGGTGCACGAGTCCGACGCCTACGCCAACCTCCTGCTGCCGACCGCGATCTCGCGCGCCGGGCTCGCCACGCCCGACGCCGCACTGGCCACCGAGCTCACCTATGGAACGCTCCGCCGCCAGGGCACCTACGACGCGGTCATCGCGATCGCCGCCGACCGCCCCGTCGCCGACATCGACCCGGCCGTGCTCGACGCGCTTCGGCTGGGCGTGCACCAGCTGCTGTCGACGCGCGTCGCCTCGCATGCCGCCGTGAACGAATCCGTAGAGCTCGCGCGCGGCGCCGGTGGACGCGGCGCCGCGGGCTTCGCGAACGCCGTGCTCCGGCGGGTCGCCCGGGACACGCCGGGGGACTGGATGACGCATGTCGCCGAGAGCGCACGCTCCGATGACGAGCAACTCGGGCTGCTCTTCTCGCACCCGGTGTGGGTCGTGCGCGCGTTCCGGCGGGCGCTGGCGGCCGAAGGACGCGCCGAGGAGCTCGAGGCGCTGCTCACCGCCGACAACGCGTCGCCCCGGGTCACGATGGCGGCGCTGCCCGACCTCGCCGACGTGCCCGACGATGCGCGCCGCACTCCGTTCTCGCCGATCGGCTTCCGCCTCGGCGGGGGCGACCCGGACTCGGTCGTCCGCGGCTCCGGCGGCCGCATCCGCGTCCAGGACGAGGGCTCGCAGCTCGCGGCGCTCGCCTTGACCCGTGCCCTGCCCATCGCACCGGGTGAGCGGTGGCTCGACCTGTGCGCCGGTCCGGGCGGCAAGACCGCCGTGCTCGCCGCCGAGGCGCTCGCGCACGGCGCGTCGCTCGAGGCCAACGAGATCTCGCCGGCTCGTGCCGGGCTGGTGCGCCAGGCGCTGGCCGGTGTGCCGCTGGACGTGCCGGTGTCGGAAGAGGACGGCCGGCTCCGTGCGCAGGACGCCCCCGAAACTTACGACCGCATCCTGGTCGACGCGCCCTGCACCGGGCTCGGCGCCCTCCGCCGCCGCCCGGAGGCGCGCTGGCGCAAGGCGCCGAGCGACGTACCGGCGCTCACCCAGCTGCAGCGCGAGCTGCTCACCGAAGCCGTGAGCGCCCTCAAGCCCGGCGGCGTGGTCGCCTACATCACGTGCTCGCCGCACCTGGCCGAGACGTCGGGCGTGGTCGCCGACATCCGCCGCGAATGGGACGGGGCCGTCGAGGAACTGTCTGCGCGGGACGTCATCACCTCGGTGGCGGATGCCGACCCCGGGCTTCCGTCGCAGGCCGACGGCAGCGGGCGCGCCCAGCTGTGGCCTCATCGTCACAACACCGACGCGATGTCGGTGTCGCTCCTGCGCCGCGTCTGAGCCGGCGCAGCACACCCTCACTCGCGCAGGCGGATCCCGTGGGGCATCTGCTCGAACTCCGTGCGCAGCGCGACGAGCGCCGCGCTGTGCGTGCGGCCCAGGTCGCGGGCGTCGACCGTGACTTCGGCACCCTCCGGCAGCGCTTCGGCGATCTCGCGCAGCACGGCGACGACACGCTCTGTGCCCGCCAGCCCCAGCTCGCCCGCCAGGCGGAGCACTCGTCCCGTGTCCGTGTCCTCGACGGTGAAGGCCGGAACCGCCACGCTCTCGTGCGGCTCGAGCATGTGCATGCCGAACCGCTCGCCGAGCGTCTTGAGGAGGGCGATGCCGCGCACGGAGTTGCCGTGCTCGTCGAGGCGGGGGCTGAATGCGGCGATCCCGAACTGCGACGGCGCGACGGCGAGAAGACCGCCGCTGACCCCGCTCTTCGCCGGCAGGCCGACGCGCAGCAGCCATTCGCCCGAATAGTCGTACATGCCGCAGCTCGTCATGATCGACAGCACGTCGCGGGCAACGCCCTCGGCGACGACCCGCTCGCCGGTGACCGGATTGAGGCCGCCGAAGGCGAGGGTCGCCGACATCACGGCGAGATCGCGAACGGTCACAAGCAGCGAGCACTGACGGAAGTAGGTCTCGACGGCGATCTCGACCGAGCCGTCGACGACCCCGTACGAGTGCAGGAGGTGTGCCAGCGCGCGGTTGCGATCGCCGGTCGCCGACTCCGAGGCGTAGACCTGCTCGTCCACCCACAGCGAGCGTCCCGCGAAGGCCGACAGACCCTCGACGATCCGCGACGTGCGGTCGTCGACGGCGTCGCCGGGGATCAGTGACGAGGTCGCGATCGCCCCCGCGTTGACCATCGGATTGGCCGGACGCCCGGTGCCGGGTTCGAGACTGATGGCGTTGAAAGGCTCGCCGCTCGGCTCCGCACCGACCTTGCTCAGCACCGCGTCGCGGCCGCGGTCGGCCAGGGCGAGGGCGAGCACGAACGGCTTCGAGATCGACTGGATCGTGAACTCGTGTGTGACGTCGCCGACCGCCCGCACGCGTCCGCGAGGACCGACCACCGCGAGCGCCAGCCGCTCCGGATCTGCCGCGGCGAGTTCGGGGATGTATCCCGCAGGGGCGCCGTCGTCCTGCGGCCGGATGTCTTCGAGAACCTCGTGCAGCAGTGCCGTGATGGGATCCACGGGTCGACCATAATGGACGCGTGCTTCCGATCGACGCCAACGGCCACGAGGTCGACATCCGCATCAACCCCAGCATCCTGGCCGCCGACTTCGTGAACATGCAGGTCGAGCTCGCACGGATCGCGACGGCGGACTTCGTCCACGTCGACGTCATGGACAACCATTTCGTGCCCAACCTCACGTTCGGGCCGCAGATGGTCGAGCGCATCCAGGCCACCAGCCCGGTGCCCCTCGACGTGCACCTCATGATCACGAACCCCGACCGCTGGGCACCCGGCTATGCGGAGCTCGGCGCGGCATCGGTCACCTTCCACCTCGAGGCGGCGAAGGAGCCGGTCGCCCTCGCGCGTCGCCTCCGCGAGATCGGCGCCCGCGCCGGTGTGGCTGTCAAGCCTGCGACCCCCGTCGACGGCCTCTTCGACCTGCTCGACGACTTCGACCAGATCCTCGTGATGACGGTCGAGCCCGGGTTCGGCGGCCAGTCGTTCATGCCCGAGACCCTGCCGAAGCTCCGCCGCCTGGCCGATGAGGCGCGGCGTCGCGGGTCGTCGGTCTGGCTGCAGGTCGACGGCGGCATCGGCGAAAGCACCATCGCCCAGGCGGCCGAGGCCGGCGCCGACACGTTCGTCGCCGGTTCCGCCGTGTTCGGCGCGGCCGACCCGGATGCCGCCATCGCGGGTCTCCGGGCGTCTGTCGCGCAGCACCGCCACTGAGCGCACCGCCACTGAGCGCACGCCATTCCGTGCGCGGGGCTGCAGCAACAGGCCCGGGACCGACCGGCGACCCCTTGCGCGGCCGCATGTCAGGGCCGGCGCGTCACGCGGCGCCGCGGCATCCGTCCGGTTCGATACCCTGGCATGGTGAAGACGTTCGACACGCTGTACGCCGAGCTCGCCGCGAAAGCGGCTGAGCGCCCCGAGGGATCGGGCACCGTCGCGCAGCTGGACGCGGGCGTCCACGCGATCGGCAAGAAGATCGTGGAAGAGGCCGCCGAGGTCTGGATGGCGGCCGAGTACGAGTCGACGGATGCCGCAGCCGAGGAGATCTCGCAGCTGCTGTACCACCTGCAGGTGCTGATGCTCGCGAAGGGGCTGAGCCTCGAGGATGTCTACCGACATCTCTGAGCCCGCGTCCCCTCCCGTCCTCGAACCCGAAAGCCACGCTGCCATGCTGCGAATCGCCGTGCCGAACAAGGGATCGCTCGCCGAGACCGCCTCAGAGATGCTTCACGAGGCGGGCTACACCGGGCGTCGCGATCCCAAGGACCTCCACGTCATCGACCCTCAGAACGAGGTCGAGTTCTTCTACCTCCGACCGAAGGACATCGCCACCTACGTCGGCTCGGGCGCCCTCGACGTCGGAATCACCGGCCGCGACCTGCTGCTCGACGCCCGGATGCCCGGCGCCCGAGAGATCGAGCAGCTCGGGTTCGCGGCATCCACCTTCCGCTTCGCCGCACCCGCCGGGCGCTTCTCGGAGGTGACCGACCTCGAGGGCGCGCGCATCGCGACCTCGTATCCGGGCCTCGTCGACGGCTTCCTCGACGAGCACGGCGTCGCGGCCGACCTCGTCCCGCTCGACGGTGCGGTGGAGTCGGCCGTCGAGCTGGGCGTCGCGGACGCGATCGCCGACGTCGTGGAAACGGGCACGACGCTGCGGCAGGCGGGCCTCGTCGTCTTCGGGCCGGTGATCCTCAAGTCCGAAGCCGTGCTGATCGGCGCGCCGACAGAGGCGGAAGGCACCGCCACGCTCCTGCGGCGGCTGCGCGGCGTGCTGGTCGCCCAGCGCTACGTCATGGTCGACTACGACCTGCCCGCGGAGTTCGTCGACGCGGCGGTGAAGATCGCGCCCGGCATCGAGTCGCCGACGATCTCGCCGCTGCGCGACCCGGCGTGGGTCGCCGTCCGGGTGATGGTGCCCCGCAAGGGCGTCAACCAGGTCATGGACGGGCTGTACGCGATCGGCGCCCGCGCCATCCTCGTGACCGCGATCCACAACGCGAGGCTCTGATGAGCCTCGTCTGCCGCGTCATCCCGTGCCTCGACGTCGCCGCGGGGCGGGTCGTCAAGGGCGTCAACTTCCAGAACCTGCGCGACATGGGCGATCCCGTCGAGCTCGCACGGGCGTATTTCCTGCAGGGCGCCGACGAGATCACGTTCCTCGACGTGACCGCGACGGTCGACGAGCGGTCCACGACCTACGACGTCGTCCGGCGCACCGCCGAAGAGGTCTTCATCCCCCTCACCGTCGGCGGGGGAGTCCGCTCCGCCGACGACGTCGCGCGACTTCTCTCGGTCGGCGCCGACAAGATCGGCGTGAACTCCGCGGCGATCGCGCGGCCCGACCTCCTCGACGAGATCGCCGACCGCTTCGGTGCGCAGGTGCTCGTGCTCTCGCTCGACGTCAAGCGCGCCTCGCCCGAGCTCCGCGATCGGATCCCCTCCGGCTTCGTGGTCACGACGCACGGCGGCCGTACCGAGACGGAGCTCGACGCGCTGGAGTGGGCCCGCGAAGCGGTCGAGCGCGGCGCG
Organism: Microbacterium sp. B35-04; assembly: GCF_010634885.1. Lineage (NCBI taxonomy): Bacteria > Bacillati > Actinomycetota > Actinomycetes > Micrococcales > Microbacteriaceae > Microbacterium > Microbacterium sp. B35-04. Next base: position 30,661 of record NZ_MWLP01000097.1, read on the forward strand.
GGGGAGCTCCTCGTGAACTCGATCGACGCCGACGGCACGAAGCAGGGGTTCGACCTCGAGCTCGTGGCCCTCATGCGCGAGGTCGCCAGCGTGCCGGTGATCGCCTCCGGCGGCGCAGGCTCGGCCGCCGACTTCGGCCCGGCCATCGTCGCGGGCGCGAACGCCGTGCTCGCGGCATCCGTCTTCCACTCCGGCCAGCTCACCGTCGGCGAGGTGAAGGCTGCGATGGCCGCCGAGGGCATCGCCGTGCGGGAGGTGGCCTCGTGACCGAGACAGTCGACGAACGCATCGCACGCGTGACGTTCACGGCCGACGGCCTGGTCGCGGCGATCATCCAGCAGTGGGACACCCGCGAGGTGCTCATGCTCGGATGGATGGATGCCGAGGCCCTCCGCCGCACGCTCACCGAGGGGCGCGTCACCTTCTGGTCGCGCTCACGCCAGGAGTACTGGCGCAAGGGCGACACGTCCGGGCACATCCAGCTCGTGCGCGAGGCGCGGCTGGACTGCGACGGCGACGCCGTGCTCGTCGAGGTCGAGCAGGTCGGACCCGCCTGCCACACCGGCACCCGGACCTGCTTCGATGCCGACGACCTCGCCGCCGTCCGCGGCCCTGAGGTTGCCGCGTGATCCGCAGGGCGCGGCTGCTCGCCGTCGCCGCAACGGTCCTGTGCGGCGCGCTCGGCGTGATCTCTTCCACCCAGACGTGGCTGACGGTCATGCTCGCGGACGGCGCTCAGCAGGCGCTCGAGGTGCCGGGCGCGTCCGCCGTGCCGGTGCTGGCGCCGCTCAGCCTCGCCGTCCTCGCCCTCGGTGCCGCGCTCTCGATCGCCGGGCTCGTTCTGCGCTACGTGTTCGGCGCGCTGGCGGTTCTCATCGGGGGCGTGCTGGCCTGGCAGACCGCGCGCGTCGTCTTCGAGCATCCGGTCTCCGCCGTCGCCGCCGTCGTCACCGAATCCACCGGGATCGCAGGCGAGTCGTCCGTCGCGAAACTCGTCGCCTCCATCGATGCCACCGCATGGCCGGCCGTAACCCTCGTGGTGTGGGTCGTGCTGATCGCGGCAGGTGTCTTCGTGCTCTGCACCGCGCACGGCTGGTCGCGCACCGGGCGCCGTTACCGCACGGACGACGTCGCGAACCCCGCCGCTCGAGAAGCTTCGCGGACCGGTGGCGGCGACGGTCCGCGCCCCCACGACGCCGCCGGATCCCGGGCCATCGACGACTGGGACGACCTGTCGCGTGGCGAGGATCCGACCGCCTGACCGCTAGACTGGCGGCAGCCCGCGCTTCCCAGGCTTCACGAGGAGATACCCATGAGCAACAACATCGGCGACCCCGGCCACGGACACTCGCCCGCCGCCTGGACGGCCGTCGTGATCATGCTCGTGGCCGTCGCTCTCGGCACCCTGTTCTACTTCCTCGACCTGCCCGCTCTGGTCTGGGCCTCGGCCGCCCTCCTCGTCGTCGGCGCCATCGTCGGCTGGGTGATGTCGCGCGTCGGCTACGGCGTGAACGGCTCGAAGTACGCGGCGAAAGAGCACTGATCGTGCTCGCCGACCTGACGGCCGGCGCGGTGGAGGATGCCGAGGCTCGCGCCTCGGAGCGGCCCCTGGCCACGGTCGAGGCCGCAGCACTGGCTCAGCGTCCCGCGATCGATGCCCTCGCCGCCCTCGCAACCTCCGACCGTGTCAAGATCATCGCCGAGGTCAAGCGCGCGAGCCCATCGCGCGGCGACCTCGCAGCCATCCCCGACCCGGCTCTGCAGGCGCGCCGCTACGAAGAGGGCGGCGCGTCGGCGATCTCCGTGCTCACCGAGGGGCGGCGCTTCAAGGGGAGCCTCGCCGACCTCGAGGCGGTCAAGGGCGCGGTCTCCCTGCCAGTGCTTCGCAAGGACTTCATCGCCACCGAATACCAGGTGCTCGAGGCCCGCGCCGCCGGCGCCGACCTCGTGCTCCTCATCGTCGCCGCGCTCGAGCAGGATGTGCTCGCCCGCCTGCACGCACTCACGCAGGAACTGGGCATGACGGCCCTCGTCGAGACGCACTCCGCCGAGGAGGTCGACCGTGCCGCCGAGCTGGGCGCACAGCTCGTCGGCGTCAACGCTCGCGACCTGTCGACCTTCGAGCTCGATCGCGACCTGTTCGGGCGGCTGGCGGAGCGCATCCCCGCCGGCGCCGTCCGCATCGCGGAGTCCGCGGTGCTCGTCCCCGCCGATGTCGCCCACTACCGTGCGGCGGGCGCCGATGTCGTGCTCGTCGGCGAAGCCCTCGTCACCAATGACCCCGTATCCACCCTGCGCGCCTTCCTGGAGGCGGGCACGGGCGATGCACTGAGCGAAGGAAGGGCGACGTCGTGAGTCTTCGCGAGGCCCCCGGGCCGCTGTTCGGCGAGTTCGGCGGGCGCTACATGCCCGAATCCCTGATCGCCGCCATCGACGAGTTGGCGGCCGAGTACGAGGCGGCCAAGGCGGACCCCGCGTTCCAGGCGGAGTTCGTCCGCCTGCTGCACTCCTACGCCGGCCGCCCGTCGCCGATCACCGAGGTCGCGCGGTTCGCCGAGCACGCCGGCGGGGCCCGGGTGTTCCTCAAGCGCGAGGACCTCAACCACACCGGCTCGCACAAGATCAACAACGTGCTGGGCCAGGCGCTGCTCACGCAGCGCCTCGGCAAGACCCGCGTGATCGCTGAGACCGGGGCGGGCCAGCACGGCGTCGCCACCGCGACGGCTGCGGCGCTCTTCGGCTTCGAGTGCACGATCTACATGGGCGAGGTCGACACCGAGCGCCAGGCGCTCAACGTCGCGCGCATGCGGCTGCTCGGCGCCGAGGTGGTGCCGGTGAAGACCGGCTCACGCACGCTGAAGGACGCCATCAACGACGCCTACCGCGACTGGGTCGCGAGCGTCGAGACGACCAACTACATCTTCGGCACGGCGGCCGGGCCCCACCCGTTCCCCGCCATGGTGCGCGACTTCCAGAAGGTCATCTCCGAAGAGGCGCGCGCGCAGCTGCTCGAAGAGGCCGGCCGGCTTCCGGATGCCGTCATCGCCTGCGTCGGCGGCGGCTCCAACGCCATCGGCATGTTCGACGCGTTCCTCGACGACGACGTCAAGCTGTACGGCGTCGAGGCGGCCGGTGACGGCGTCGACACCCCACGCCACGCGGCATCGATCGAGCGCGGTCGTCCCGGCGTGCTGCACGGCGCGAAGACGTTCGTGCTCCAGGACGACGACGGCCAGACCGTCGAGTCGCACTCGATCTCGGCGGGCCTCGACTATCCCGGTGTCGGACCCGAGCACGCATGGCTCGCCTCCATCGGGCGCGCCGAGTACATCCCGGCGACCGATGACGAGGCGATGCAGGCCCTGCGGCTGCTGTCCCAGACCGAGGGCATCATCCCGGCGATCGAGTCGGCGCACGCCCTCGCCGGCGCGCTGCGTCTCGGGCGCGAGCTCGGCCCTGACGCGATCCTCGCGGTGTGCCTCTCCGGGCGCGGCGACAAAGACATGGACACCGCCGCGCGGTATTTCCACCTGTACGACGCCGCTGCGGCAGAGACCGCGGCAGCGGCGGGTGCCGGTGCGGTCGCGACCCCGCTGTCGGACGATGCCGCCAAGGGGGAGGGCACCAAGCTATGAGCTCCCGTGTCGCCGAGGCGATCGCCGCCGCCCATGCCGCAGGCCGCGGCGCGTTCGTCGGCTACCTGCCCATCGGCTTCCCCGACCTGCGCACGAGCATCGACGCGGCGGTCGCGCTGGCCGAGAACGGCGCGGACGTCCTCGAGCTCGGCCCGCCCTACTCCGACCCGGTGATGGACGGCACGGTCATCCAGGAGGCGACCGAGGCGGCCCTGGCCGCCGGCTTCCGAGTGCGCGACACGTTCACCGCGGTGCGCGAGATCACGCGCCGCGTGGACGTGCCCGTGCTCGTGATGACGTATTGGAACCCGGTCCTGCAGTACGGCGTCGACCGCTACGCCGACGATCTGCTCGCCGCCGGGGGAGCGGGCCTCATCACGCCCGACATCACCCCCGAGGCCGCACCCGAGTGGATCGCCGCGAGCGAGCGCACCGGACTCGACCGCGTCTTCCTCGCCGCCCCGACATCGACCGACGAGCGCCTCGAGCTCATCGTGCGGAATTCCACCGGCTTCGTGTACACCGTCTCGACGATGGGCATCACGGGCGAGCGCGCGCAGTTGGATGCCGCCGCCCGCACGCTCGTCGCCCGGCTGCGCGATCACGGGGTCGAGCACGCGTGCGTCGGCATCGGCATCTCGAACGCCGATCAGGTGTCGGGCGTGCTCGAGTACGCCGACGGCGCGATCGTCGGCACGGCGCTCGTTCGGGCGCTGCGCGAGGGCGGGGTCGACGGCCTCGCCGAGACCGCGCGCCGCCTCGCCGACGGCACCGCGCGCCGCGCGAACTAGACTTCTGTGGTCGGCGCGTGCGCCGATCCCTCCCGCACGGATCCAGCAAGGACACGGTTCTCCCATGATCACCGCCGCCGCGAGCGTCGTCGCCAGCATCCCGAGCCCGTCGATCAGCTATTTCGAGATCGGGCCTCTGCGGATCCACATCTACGCCCTGTGCATCATCACGGGCATCATCATCGCGGTGCTCTGGACCAACGCCCGCCTGACCAAGCGCGGCGCCGAGCCGTGGGTCGTCATCGACATCGCCCTGCTCGCCGTGCCGCTCGCGATCATCACGGCCCGCATCTACCACGTGCTCACGCACTGGAGCTTCTACTTCGGCGAGGGCGCTGACCCGCTGTCGGCGCTGTACATCTGGGAGGGCGGCATCGCGATCTACGGCGCCCTCATCGGCGGCGCGGTGGGAGCCTGGCTCGGCTGCCGCTGGACCGGCATCCGCTTCTGGACCTTCGCGGATGCCCTCGCGCCCGCACTGCTGCTCGCGCAGGCGATCGGCCGCTTCGGCAACTGGTTCAACCAGGAGCTGTACGGCCTGCCCACAGACGTGCCGTGGGGCCTCGAGATCGACTATCCGAACCCCGCCTGGCCGATCGGCCTGCCCGAAGGCACGCTCTACCACCCCACGTTCCTGTACGAGGTGCTCTGGAACGCGCTCGGCGTGCTGGTCATCGTCTGGGTCGGCCGCCGCTTCCGCCTGCAGTGGGGGCGCCTGTTCGCGGTGTACCTCATGTGGTACAGCGCCGGGCGCATCGTGTGGGAGTCCATCCGCATCGACCCGAGCGACATCTTCCTGGGCCTGCGCACGAACGTCTGGGCCGCCATCCTGGGGGTCATCCTCGGTCTGGTGATCTTCTTCGTGCAGAAGCGCCGTCACCTCGGGTTGGAGCCGTCGCCCTATGTGTCCGGCCGCGAGTGGAACGCCGGACAGGCTGTACAATCGCAGAACACCGACGACTTCGTCGACGTCAGCGAACCCCCGACGTCCGAGGTCGGCGAGGCCGGCGCCACAAGCGCAGCCCTGAGCCGCTCAGAATAAGCAGAGTTGCCACCAAATAACGCCGCTCAGTTCCCGAGGAGCGTGCGCCCAGGGCCGACGTCGTCCCATCTTGACTATCAACGTGAGGACGGTAGGTATGGCTTCGAGCCCCCGTCACGACGCCTCTTCGGAGGCTGACTTCCCCGCTTCGTCCGGCCGCGCCGGATTCCCCCGGAAGCAGGGGATGTACAACCCTGCGTTCGAGAAGGACGCCTGCGGACTGGCCATGGTCGCGACCCTGCGCGGCGAGGCCGGCCACGACATCATCGATCTCGCCCTGACGGCCCTCCGCAACCTGGAGCACCGCGGCGCGATCGGTTCGGACGCCGGCACCGGCGACGGCGCAGGCATCCTCACTCAGATGCCCGACGCCTTCCTGCGTGCGGTGGCCGGTTTCGAGCTGCCGCCGGTGGGCGAGTACGCCGCCGGCATGATCTTCCTGCCGCGCGACGCCGAGGCGCGCGCCACGCAGAAGGCGGGCATCGAGCGGATCGCGGCATCCGAGGGCCTCACCGTCCTCGGCTGGCGTGAAGTGCCGACGTCCGAGGAGCACCTGGGCAAGCTGGCCTTCGAGGCCCGTCCGGTCTTCGAGCAGCTCTTCGTGTCCGACCCGGGCTCCGGCGAGCGTGCCGCGCTCTCGGGGGTCGCGCTCGATCGACGTGCCTATCGCCTGCGCGCCCGTGCCCGCACCGAGCTCGACGCCTACTTCGTCTCGCTGTCGGCGCGCACGCTCGGCTACAAGGGCATGGTCACGACGTTGCAGCTCGAGCCGTTCTACCCCGACCTGCAGGACGAGCGCTTCGCCTCCGAGCTCGCCGTGGTCCACTCGCGCTACTCGACCAACACCTTCCCGTCGTGGCCGCTCGCGCAGCCGCTGCGCATGCTCGCCCACAACGGCGAGATCAACACCGTCAACGGCAACCGCAACTGGATGCGGGCGCGGCAGTCGCAGCTCGAGTCCGAGCTCCTGGGCGACATCCGCCCGCTGCTGCCCATCTGCACTGCCGGCGCCAGCGACTCGGCCTCCTTCGATGAGGTGCTCGAGCTCCTCACCCTGACCGGCCGCAGCCTGCCGCACGCCATCATGATGATGGTGCCGGAGGCGTATGAGAAGCAGGCCGACATCGACCCCAAGCTGCGCGCGTTCTACGAGTTCCACTCGATGCAGATGGAGCCGTGGGACGGCCCGGCCGCTCTGATCTTCACCGACGGCACCCTCGTCGGCGCGACGCTCGACCGCAACGGCCTGCGCCCCGGTCGCTGGACCGAGACGACCGACGGCCTCATCGTCATCGGCAGCGAGACCGGCGTGCTGGACTTCGCACCCGAGCGCATCAAGCGCCGCGGGCGCCTGCGCCCCGGCCGCATGTTCCTCGTCGACACGGCCCAGCGCCGCATCATCGAGGACGACGAGATCAAGGCGCAGCTCGCCGAGCAGGAGCCCTGGCAGGAGTGGCTCGACGCGGGCCGCGTGCGCCTGGCCGACCTGCCGGAGCGCGAGCATATCGTGCACCCCATCGCCTCGATCACCCGCCGTCAGCGGACGTTCGGCTACACCGAGGAAGAGGTCAAGATCCTCCTCACCCCGATGGGGCAGAACGGGGCGGAGCCCCTCGGCGCCATGGGTTCCGACACCCCCGTAGCGGTGCTCAGCGAGCGTCCGCGACTGCTGTTCGACTACTTCACGCAGCAGTTCGCGCAGGTCACCAACCCGCCGCTCGACTCGATCCGCGAAGAGGTCGTCACCTCCCTCGGCCTGGGCCTCGGTCCGGAGCGCAACCTTCTCGAATGGGGCGCGGAGCACACGCGTGTCGTGACGCTCGACTTCCCGGTGATCGACAACGACGAGCTGGCCAAGATCCAGCACATCGACACCGCCCTCCCTGGGCGGACGTCGGTCACGATCCGCGGCCTGTACCGCGTCGAGGCCGGCCACAAGGGCATGAAGAAGCGCCTCGAGCAGATGTGCCAGGAGGTCGACCAGGCCATCGAGGACGGCGCGGAGTTCATCGTGCTCTCCGACCGCGACTCCAACAAGGATCTCGCGCCCATCCCGTCGCTGCTCATGCTGGCCGCCGTGCACCACCACCTCATCCGCAAGGAGACGCGCATGAAGTGCGGTCTCGTGGTCGAGGCAGGCGATGTGCGCGAGGTCCATCACGTCGCGACGCTGATCGGGTACGGCGCATCCGCGGTCAATCCGTACCTCGCCATGGAGACCGTCGAGTACCTGGTCCGGGCGGGCTTCATCACGGGCATCGCGCCGGAGAAGGCCGTCAAGAACCTGATCTACGCGCTCGGCAAGGGCGTGCTGAAGATCATGTCGAAGATGGGCATCTCGACCGTGTCCTCGTACGCGGGCGCCCAGGTGTTCGAGGCCGTCGGCCTGTCGGACGGCCTCGTCGACACCTACTTCACCGGCACCGAGTCCAAGCTCGGCGGCGTCGGCCTCGACGTCATCGCGGCCGAGAACGCGGCGCGTCACGCGTACGCGTACCCGCAGGATGCCGCGGTCCGCGCCCACGAGCGACTCTGGACGGGCGGCGAGTACCAGTGGCGCCGCGACGGCTCACCCCACCTGTTCAACCCCGACACGGTGTTCCGGCTGCAGCACTCGACGCGCACCCGCCGGTACGACATCTTCCGCGAGTACACAAAGCTCGTCGACGACCAGGCCAGCGAGCTGAAGACGCTGCGCGGTCTGTTCGCCCTCAAGACCGAGGGCCGCACGCCGGTGCCGATCGACGAGGTCGAGTCGGTCTCCTCGATCGTCAAGCGCTTCTCGACCGGTGCGATGAGCTACGGCTCGATCTCGCGCGAGGCTCACGAGACCCTGGCCATCGCGATGAACCGCATCGGCGGAAAGTCCAACACCGGCGAGGGCGGCGAGGATGCAGACCGCCTGCTCGACCCCGAGCGGCGCAGTTCGATCAAGCAGGTCGCCTCGGGGCGCTTCGGCGTCACGAGCCTGTACCTCACCGAGGCCGACGACATCCAGATCAAGCTCGCCCAGGGCGCGAAGCCCGGCGAGGGCGGTCAGCTGCCGCCGACCAAGGTGTACCCGTGGGTCGCCCGCACGCGTCACGCGACCGCCGGCGTCGGGCTCATCTCGCCGCCGCCGCACCACGACATCTACTCGATCGAAGACCTCAAGCAGCTGATCTACGATCTGAAGCGCGCCAACCCCGGCGCCCGCGTGCATGTCAAGCTCGTGAGCCAGTCGGGCATCGGCGCGGTCGCAGCCGGCACCGCCAAGGCGCTGGCCGACGTCATCCTGGTGTCGGGCCACGACGGCGGCACGGGCGCGAGCCCGCTGAACTCGCTCAAGCACGCGGGCACCCCGTGGGAACTGGGTCTCGCCGAGACGCAGCAGACGCTCATGCTCAACGGCATGCGCGACCGCGTGGTCGTCCAGGTCGACGGACAGCTCAAGACCGGGCGCGATGTCATCATCGGCGCTCTGCTCGGAGCGGAGGAGTTCGGCTTCGCGACGGCGCCGCTCGTGGTGTCGGGCTGCATCATGATGCGGGTCTGCCACCTCGACACCTGCCCGGTGGGCGTGGCGACGCAGAACCCGGTGCTTCGCGCACGGTTCAACGGCAAGCCCGAGTTCGTCGTGAACTTCATGGAGTTCATCGCCGAAGAGGTGCGGGAGTATCTGGCCGCGCTCGGCTTCCGCTCGCTCGACGAGGCGATCGGCCGCAGCGACCTGCTCGACGTCAACGGTGCGGTCACGCATTGGAAGGCGAACGGCCTCGACCTCGCGCCGGTGCTCGAGGGCCCGGTCTTCGCCGAGGACGAGCCGCGGCGCAACACCACGGCGCAGCTGCACGAACTCGACGAGCACTTCGACGTCGCCCTCATCGAGCGCGCGCAGGATGTGATCGCGAAGGGCGGCGAGATCACGATCGATCTGCCGATCCGCAATACCGAGCGGGCGGTCGGCACGCTCCTGGGTCATCACGTCACCAAGGCGCGCGGCGAGAACGGCCTCCGCTCCGGCAGCATCGTCGTCAACCTCACGGGGTCGGCGGGCCAGTCCTTCGGCGCATTCATGCCGTCGGGCATCACGCTGCGTCTCGAGGGCGACTCCAACGACTACGTCGGCAAGGGTCTCTCGGGCGGTCAGATCGTGGTCCGGCCGCCGCGCGGCGCCACCTTCGACGCCTCCAAGAACGTCATCGCCGGCAACGTGATCGGCTACGGCGCGACCCTGGGCACCATGTTCCTGCGCGGGGTGGTGGGCGAGCGCTTCTTCGTCCGCAACTCCGGCGCCACTGCGGTCGTCGAGGGAGTGGGAGACCACGCCCTGGAGTACATGACCGGTGGCCTCGCGGTGATCCTCGGCGCGACCGGACGCAACCTCGGGGCCGGCATGTCCGGCGGCACCGCCTACGTGTACCGGCTCGACAGCAAGCTCGTCAATCGCGAGGCGCTCGCCTCCGGCGAGCTGGAGCTCGGCGACCTCGGCTCCGGAGACGCGGAGATCCTCCGCGACCTTCTCCAGCAGCACGTCGCCGAGACCGAATCAACTCTCGCCCAGGCTCTCCTCGACGACTTCGAGGCCGAGCTGGCGAACTTCGTCAGGGTCATGCCGCGCGACTACGCCGCGGTGCTGCAGACCCGCCAGACGGCCGTCGCAGAGGGGCTCGACCCCGACGGCGATGTCGTCTGGACCCGCATTCTGGAGGTGACGGGTGGCTGACCCGAAAGGCTTTCTCAAGGTCACCGAGCGCGAGCTGCCCCCGCGGCGGCCGGTGCCGGTGCGCATCATGGACTGGAAAGAGGTCTACGAGCCGGGTGACGGCGCGGTGCTCCGCCGGCAGGCGGGTCGCTGCATGGACTGCGGCGTGCCGTTCTGCCACCAGGGCTGCCCGCTCGGCAACCTCATCCCGGAGTGGAACGACCTGACGTGGCGCGGTGAGGGCCGCGCCGCCAGCGAGCGTCTGCACGCGACGAACAACTTCCCCGAGTTCACGGGGCGGCTGTGCCCCGCGCCGTGCGAGAGCGCCTGCGTGCTGGGCATCAACCAGCCCGCGGTGACGATCAAGCAGGTGGAGGTGTCGATCGCCGACGAGGCCTTCGCGAACGGCTGGATCGAGCCGGAGCCCCCGGGGCGCCTCACCGGCAAGACCGTCGCCGTCGTCGGCTCGGGTCCCGCCGGTCTCGCCGCGGCCCAGCAGCTCACGCGCGCTGGCCACACCGTCGCCGTGTTCGAGCGCGACGACCGCATCGGCGGACTCCTGCGCTACGGCATCCCTGACTTCAAGATGGAGAAGAAGCACCTCGAGTCGCGTCTTCGCCAGATGCGGGACGAGGGCACCCGCTTCCGCGCGGGCGTCGAGATCGGCCGCGACATCTCGTGGGCCGACCTCCGCGCCCGCTACGACGCGGTCGTCATCGCCACCGGCTCGACCGTCCCGCGCGAGCTCGCCATCCCGGGGCGCGACCTCGCCGGCGTGCACTTCGCGATGGAGTACCTCGTCGAGTCCAACAAGGCCGTCGCCGGCGACTCCGTGCCGAACCAGATCACGGCCGAGGGCAAGCACGTCATCGTGATCGGCGGCGGTGACACCGGCGCCGACTGCATCGGCACGGCCCACCGTCACGGCGCGCTGAGCGTGACCAACCTCGCGATCGGCCGCCGCCCTCCGGGCGAGCGTCCCGAGCACCAGCCCTGGCCGATGGACCCCCTCGTGTTCGAGATGCAGTCGGCCCACGAAGAGGGCGGCGAGCGCACCTACCTCGCCTCGACCGTGGAGTTCCTGGCGAACGGCGCAGGCGAGGTGCGCGCCCTGCGCGTCGCCGAGACCGAGTTCGTCGACGGCCGCCGCGTGCCCAAGAGCGGCACCGAGCGCGAGATCCCCGCCGACCTGGTGCTCATCGCGATGGGCTTCACCGGTCCCGAGCGCGCGGTCCTCGAGGAGCAGCTCGGCGCCCGCTTCACCGAGCGGGGCAACGTGCGCCGCGAGGACGACTACCAGACGACCGCCCCGGGCGTGTTCGTGGCCGGCGATGCCGGCCGCGGGCAGTCGCTCATCGTGTGGGCGATCGCCGAGGGACGTGCCGCCGCAGCCAGCGTCGACCGCTTCCTCATGGGGGAGACGGAGCTGCCTGCTCCGGTCCGCCCGACCGATGTCGCCATCGGCATGCAGCCCGCGTAGGCTTGCCGAGGCACTCGCCACCTTCAACCCACCCGGAGATACCACGGATGAGACGCGCCAAGATCGTCGCCACCCTGGGGCCCGCCACGTCGACATATGAGATGGTCCGCGCGATCATCGATGCCGGCGTCGACGTCGCCCGCTTCAATCTGAGCCACGGGGACTACTCGGTCCACGACAACAACTTCGCCAACGTGCGCAAGGCCGCCGACGACGCGGGACGAGCGGTCGCGATCCTCGTCGACCTGCAGGGGCCCAAGATCCGCCTCGGCAAGTTCGAGAACGGACCCCACGAGCTCGCTGTCGGCGACATCTTCAAGATCACCACCGACGACATCCTGGGTACCAAGGAGATCGTCAGCACGACGTTCAAGGGTCTTCCGCACGACGTCAAGCCGGGAGACTTCCTGCTGATCGACGACGGAAAGGTGCGCGTCGAGGTCATCGAGACCGACGACACCGTCGTCACCACCAAGGTGATCGTCGCGGGGCCCGTCTCGAACAACAAGGGCATCAACCTCCCGGGTGTGGCCGTCAACGTCCCCGCGCTGTCGGAGAAGGACGAGGCCGACCTGCGCTGGGGCCTGCGCGCCGGCGCAGACCTCATCGCGCTGTCCTTCGTGCGTGACGCGAAGGACGTCCAGCGCGTGCACGTCATCATGGCGGAGGAAGGGCGCCACATCCCGGTCATCGCGAAGATCGAGAAGCCGCAGGCCGTCGACAACCTCGAGGAGATCATCGACGCGTTCGACGGCATCATGGTCGCCCGCGGCGACCTGGGCGTCGAGCTGCCCCTCGAGGCGGTGCCGATCGTGCAGAAGCGCGCGGTGGAGCTCTGCCGTCGCATGGCGAAGCCCGTCATCGTGGCCACGCAGATGCTCGAGTCGATGATCGAGAACCCGGTGCCCACCCGCGCCGAGACCAGCGACGTCGCCAACGCGGTGCTCGACGGCGCGGACGCGGTCATGCTCTCGGGCGAGACGAGCGTCGGCAAGTACCCGGTCGTCGTCGTCGAGACGATGGCGCGCATCGTCGACTCGACCGAGGAGCACGGGCTGGATCGCATCCTGCCGCTCACGACCAAGCCCCGCACCCAGGGCGGCGCGATCACGCTCGCCGCGATGGAGGTCGCCGAGTTCGTCGACGCGAAGTTCGTCTGCATCTTCACCGAGTCCGGTGACACGGCGCGCCGCATGTCACGGCTGCGCCCGCGCATCCCCATGATCGGCTTCGCACCCGAACCGGCGATCCGTCGCCGCATGGCGCTGACGTGGGGCGTGCAGTCGACGCTCGTCGAGCACGTCGCGCACACCGACCTGATGTTCATCCAGGTCGACGACTACCTGCTGTCGAACGACCTCGCGAAGGTCGGCGACAAGGTGGTCGTGATCTCGGGATCCCCTCCCGGAATCATCGGCTCCACGAACGACATCCGCATCCACAAGGTGGGCGATGCGGTGCACGGCAAGGCGCCGATCTACAAGACACGGGAGTAACACCTCTCTCCAGCGGACGGCTGCGACCACTACTGTGGTCGCAGCCGTCCCGGCTTTTTCGAGAAAGGTGACGCCGATGTTCTTCGGTGACTTCTGGTGGTTCCTGCTGTGGAGCTTCTACTTCATCGCCTACCTGTATGTGGTGATCGTGATCATCACGGACCTGTTCCGCGACGATGACCTCAACGGCTGGCTCAAGGCGCTGTGGATCATCGCCCTGGTGTTCGTGCCCTTCCTGACGGCGATCGTCTACATCATCGCGCGCGGCAAGGGGATGGCGGCCCGCGCTCAGTCCGTCCGCGGGGGAGTGGTCGCCGAATCCGACGACTATCGCCCGAGCGCGTCGGCCAGCCCCGCGGAAGACATCGCGAAGGCCAAGGCCCTGCTCGACGCCGGCACGATCTCGCAGGGCGAGTTCGATGCCCTCAAGAGCAAGGCGCTGGGCAACCAGTACTTCGGCGCGTAGCCGGACGACAACAGCAGAGCGGATGCCTC
>NZ_MWLP01000098.1:0-26207 GCF_010634885.1 Microbacterium sp. B35-04
GTCCTCGCTCGGCGTGAGGTCCTCGCTCGGTGCGACCCGCTCGTCAGGTGCGATGCCCTCGTCCTCTTCCTGGATGTGTCCAGCGGACGCGTCGGCGGTGTCGGGGGCCCCGTCATCCATATGGGGCGGGGCTGCGTCCGGCGACGCGGTGTCCGCAGGAACTGCCGACTGGGGTGCGCCGGATGCCTCGGGTGGAGCTTCGACGCTGTCGTCCGCGGAAGCTGACGGCGACTCTGTCGCCAGCGCGGTGAGCGGGCGATCGGACGAGAGGGATGCCTGAGCCTCGGTCTCGTCGGGTTGTTTCACGTGAAACTCTCCCCTTTGCGCGAGCCGCTCAACATCGCCTTCCACCTTATCCCGCCTTCCCCCCATCCCCAGCCGTCGGAGCCAGTTATTCATGCGTTCCTTACCGTTGCGAGCGGGCCTGCTATCGCCTCTAGTCAACATCGCCTGACCACGTCGGCGGCGCTAACCCGCCGCTTCAAGGGAAGCCCGAGTGCCGATTGTGGCAGAAGCGGCGACGCCACGACTTCGACGAGGGCACGGAGACCATCGGCGTCTCGAAACTCGCTCCCTCGTGCCGTCTCGACGCCCGTTCTGCTGCGGAGGACGAGGTCGTCTGCAGGGGTTGCGCGTCCCTCGGCCGCGATATTCAAAGCCCGAGGTGCTTGTTGCACACTGCGTTTCACGTGAAACATCGCACTGCCGACCCGGGTGCTCCAGGCTTTGGCCCGTGAGACGGCGGGTGGAGTCCGTCGTCCGTGGCCTGGCCCGTGGGAAGGGCATGCAGGGGGCCACGCACGGCTCGGCCCCACGGCCCATTGCAGGTGTGGGCTCGACTTCGCGAGAGCACCGAGGAAGCCCGTTCGACGCTCACTCAGGCAGTCCCCGCCGTCGTGGTAGCAGCCGCATCGCGGCCCACGTGACCTGCGGGCGTCCGATGACCTCAGTCGACCCCCGCGGGTCTGCACACAGATGAGTCTGCGCGACTGTGCCAGGGCTCCAGCACTCGGCGGGGCATCTTCCTCTCCCACCTGGTCCTCCGCGGGAGTCAAGAGAATGCGCGGCGTTGCCTCGAGTTCACGTCGTCCGTACGCCGCCTCCACCGTTCGGCCCACAGGAATGATCGCCTGGCCCTCGAGCCGCCGGTCCAGCCACCCTGCCGCATAGTCACGCTTGCAGCAGAGCGCCCGATGACCACCCAACCCCGTGCGCCTCGCCTTGCGATGATGCTTGCATCAGGTCGCCCATCCACACCGGTGGGGCGGCAACAGGCTCCGATCGTCGGTCGTCCACCGCGTTCCGAAAGCGCCCGACCAACAGCGGCAGCGCTCGCACACTTCACGGCGCCCCGAACTCACGCCTCCGTGACGGGGTACGACCTCGCTCGGGCATCGCTTCGCACACCGGAGTGGCACTGCCCTTCGGGTGAGCTTCGTTCCCGCACACGGACGCCGGCGCCTCATCTCATGCCGACAGCGGCCGCGGTGGCGGTCCTGCGTTCCGGCGCACCCGTTCGCAACAGCCCGGCGCAGCCATGACACCTCACTGCAACCCCGATCGGTCACCATCGCGGAGTTTGTGTTTCACGTGAAACATGCGACCCACGCGCCGCGTAGTCGGCAACCGCTTCGCCACACCGTTCAAGAAACTGCGGACACTCACCGCGCGCGCCGTCCATCAAGGCGCCGAGAGCGCACTTCCCGGCTATTCATGCGAGTGTCGGCCAGAGTCACCGAAACCGGCCCCTGCTACAAGAGCGCGCCGCACCCAAGACGATGTCATGGCAACACCCCGGCCGACCTCATCCCCTGGGTGGGGGACACCGATGCTCACGCCGAAGTCGTCGGGTCGCGGGCGACGTCGGCGAACGGTGGCACGGTCGCCCCAGGCGAAGGCGGATACCAAGGCGAATGCCACGATCTCTCAGCACTTCTCGGCGAAAGCGGAGCGTCGTGAAGCCAGTCGCGGTCAACAACCCCCGGCGCGACCACTGAGTCACCGCGCCACCCGAGTCGCAGCGGCGGACCGTTTGCCCACCGCCACCGTGATGGCGGCACCGGTGCCTCGCTACACTCCAGTCGCCGCCGCACCCGCCCATTCGCCACCCTTCCTAAAGCACACCCACGAAGCGACCACGGGCACCCATCAGCCAACTGTCACCGTCGAGCCCGTGTGTTTCACGTGAAACATTGCGCTCGCGGCCACCATCCCGCCCCTAGCTGCCGGCTAGCACCCGTCGGCAGGGTGCGCCATACGCCCTCCGCGCCAACCACCGCAGCTTGCGTGTCCCGCCAGTCGCGCCCGTCTCGGCACTATCGACCATGTTCCGGGGGCGTAATGGTCCAAGCGGGGCCAGAGGACCACCGCACCTGCCACCCACCGGTCTAGTTCCTCGAAGCGCAGTTCACCTGAGAACCTTCAGCCGCAGACGGAGGGCCGGCGCATCAAAGCGCCGGCTCGCCGCGGGTCGGCATGGGACCGCCGACCAAACCGCCTCACACGTTCCCTCACCACTCCACTAGTGAGCTTGTTCACGTGAAACTTTCGGCGATGGGACGAGGTCCGGCCCCATCCAGCCCTCGTCCCGCCCGCCTACACGTCGAGCCCTGGATAAGCCAAAACATCTTGAAGGCCGCCACCTGTGGTCATACGAACATGTTGACGCGCGTACAGGCGCCGCTCGACCCGCGACTCGCCTGGAGCGCCACCGACGTGCCGCCACCCCTCAGTGCCCCCCGGCGCCCATTTTCACCTCGAGACCGAAACGCGATCGCTGTCCCGCGCTGGCAGCCACCGGCTCCGTCCCCGGAATCTCGGCCAAGATTGCGTCGTCGGGCCTACCGCCATCGCCTGGAGGCGGCGGTGGTGGACCACGGGACGTCCAGTCATGGCCGCCGCGTAGCCGCCCTGGTTGGCTTTCGTCCAAGGCGCCATCGACCTCACGCGCGCCATCGGATCAGCCCGCCCGCGCGCGCAGGGCGTTTCACGTGAAACATCTCGCAGCGAGGCCTATCGACTATCAGCCCGCAGTTGTGATCGCCAACGAAGTCCGTGCCCAGCGGAACCGCCGGACCAGCCGTCACGGTGCGATCGGTCGGATGCTGTTTCGAGCACCCGTTCGCGTACGCGTGGCGTAGCGGGACCGGCTGACGGTCGCCGCTGTGGTGCGCGGCAATACCCTCCCACGAGCTCGAGGCGTAGCACGCGACCGCGCTCATCGGGGGAGGATCCTCTCACCCGATCACGGAGCTGCCACGACCGCCCAAGGAAGCTGCGACCGGCTCCCGCCGTCATCCGGGGGTCGGTGCCTCCCGCCGCGCGCTGCCTGCCGCGCTTGCCCCGAACGGGCTGACGACGCGCCCGCGAGTACTGCGAGCCGCCAACAGACGCTGGTCCGCCGCGACGTCAAGGCCTCGCCGACCCACGGTCGCACCCGCTGGTCCGTCGGTGACCGCTCCCTGTGGCGGACCAGTTTCGTCATATGAGACCCCAGAGCGATTCCCTCAGCCGGCCGTCGCGGGCGCCTCGGCCTTCCAAGCAACCCGCCGTTGGCGCACCGTCGACGAATGTGTCGCCTCGCGACAGCCGAGACGGCGTTACGCGCCCCATCGGAGCTGCGCCGCCCCCCGGCAACCGGCCGCCGGCTCGCACCAAACCGCAGAGCCCTCACGCTCAATACTGCAGATACCGCGCACCCATCAGCAGTATGGGCGGGAAGGAGTGTTTCACGTGAAACGCCTAAGCGAATGCCGGAACATGTCTGCCGACTCTCTCAACGGGACACTACAGACGAGCAACGAAGTAGCAGCCAAACCCTCAGTGCTCGAACGATCACCAGGCTGCACACGATCTCGACCGCTCGCCCCCGTCGCGCCGCGCAAACGGCCGCTCGATCATGGGTTGCCAGTCAGCGCCGTCTGCCTGTCGCCCGACAGCCGGCTCGGCCGGTGCGCCGCCGCAGAAGGGGACAGTCTCCCACCTGCCCGGTCACGGTCGCCTGCGGCTCGAACCCTTGAGTCGCGTGACGGTAGGGAATGCGCCCGGCCTCCGAACTGCTCACGTCCAGACCGGTCCCTCCATCCGCGAGTGTTGCGCCAACACGCGTCCGTCTCCCTCCCTTCCGCGCATTCTGAGGCGCTACGTCTCCAAAACCCCGCTGACTGATGAGTCCAACCGTCGCCGCGCAAACTCTGCTCGGTGCCGTCGGTTGCTCAGAGTGTTTCACGTGAAACATCTGTCAATGCGGTCGCCTTCTCGGCCGCGGAGGCAGTTGCGGTTGATGAGACGCCCACAAAGCACCCCGGGTGCGTTCCGAGCACGGCGTTCCGGAACAGGTGAGAGGACTGCGGGCGGGTAGGCGACCCAGGACCTCGCCCATGGGGATCACGCGAACCGTCGACGGCAGGGAGCGGCACACAGCATCGAGGCTGGTCTTCCGTTTGTGTGGAGCAGCAGGGCGAGCGTGTGCTCCGGTGGCTCACCAACATCGGCGACCGCGGGGAGGCAGACGGCCGCCGTGCAGGCGCCGTCACCCTTCGCCCGGCAGGAACGAGCCCTGCCACGTCACTTCGGGTGCTGCACCACGTGAACATGCGCCGCGAGCGGGATCCGGTACGTCGACTTGTCGGCCGTTGTCCCGCGACATATTCGTCACGATTCAGCCAGCACGGTCAAGTGTGGTCGAGGACTGTCACCTCGGGCAAGGCGCCGCAGCCGTCCGGCAGGCGCCTCGCCTCCGCGTCCACTCCCGCGAGGACGACTGTTCGCGCCAGCGGGCGCGGGTCAGGTGTTTCACGTGAAACACCTGACTCAATGACGTTGTCGCGCGTGAAATCAGCGGCCGGTGCGATGCTGCGGCCGCAACACACGGAATCGCACCCTTCGTCGTGGTGACGCAGCAGCGGCGGATACGCGAGCACAGTGAACCACCCGTCGCTATCGGTGAGGCGGACAGGGGCGCCGGCGTTTCACGTGAAACATCCGCACCGGGCCCTCCGACCGCCGCCAGACTTCCGGCGTTCTGAGCGGTCCAGCTCGAGCCTCAGCACTAGCGTTCGGCATCCAACCCGCAGAGCTGACCAAAGCACTGCAGTGCAGTGCAGGGGAGTGAAGTGAACACGGGATGCTGCCATTCCACACAGGGCAAATGAGGGTGTCCGGTGGGTGGGGAAACGAGGAATTGGCCAGTCCGCAGCACTTGCGGCCAGAGCCTCTTGGCCTTCCTGATCCCGGATCTACCGGGCGCACATAGGGAGCTCCGCCCCTTCGGGCGTCGGAGCTCGCGTTGACGAGCGCCGCGGCGGGATCAGACGCGGTGTACGCCCGGCCTGCGATCGTCGCGCTGTCATCGGCGTCGCCGCGGGCTTGGTCGTGGCAACCGCGGCGTTCATCGTGGAGCCGTCCACCCGTGCCGACGCTGCAACCCACCGGAATCCCGGCGGACGAGCAGATCCTTCGATTGCTCGCGCCTCGCGAGGCAGCCCAGGTGGGGAGAGGCCTCGCCACGCTGCGCGGCTTCGACCCGCACGACGGTGTCGACGTGTGGCCGGCGTCCAACACCTTCGGGTCGTCGTGCCTCATGAGGACGATGGTCGTCATAGTCGCTGCTAGGGCGAGCGGCAGGCGGCCAACTCGCGTCATGAGGCTCCGTTGGCAATGCCCCGGCCACACGGTGCGCACCAACCGACCCACGGTGAATCTGCGCGAGAGCCGATTCACAGGACGTCGCCACGAAAGGCGCGGGCGTTCCACGTGAAACATCGGTCCATGGAGCTTCGTCGCACGCCCGAGTCACGCAGGACGGCAACGCAAAAACCTCGGCTCGCACTTGCCAACCCATCGCGACACCGCGATGCGATGCTCGGAACCTACGAACCCAGAGGCGGACGCACCGGATGATGCAGACGTCCGGCGACTCGTCCGACGCGCAACCGGCTCCGCAAACTGCGGTTGTGCGCCCGTGATCCCGCGGCAGACATCAACCGCGACCCTCTGGCTCTCACACGCCCCACCGATCTCGGGAGCCCCCCGCGGCGGACACACGCATCCGCCGACGTTCCGCGGGAAGCGGGTGACGAAACGAGAGTCGCCCTACCGGGCCCCAACTGCTCCTGCAGCCGTCGTCGACCCCACGACGGTGCCTGTCACCGCCCCGCCATCCTCCGTCACGCGCGCCAGTTCCCGCGGTGCGTGGCTCACTGTGGCAATGGAGCGTCATGTCTCGAGGTGGCGCCTGCTGCTCGCCCTAGCAGCCGTTATGACGACCAGCGCCCTCGTCTACGGCGCCGATTGGCTCATTACGTCTCGTCCCGTCGCCGGCTCTGCGGCCGATGGCACCGCGCCGGTCAGAGCCGAACGGACGGGCGCGACCGCTGGGTTGTAGTGAGCAGCGAAGAGAGCTGTTCCCTGAGCTGATCATCGATCGGCGTACGCTCACCCCCTGCGGGCACCCATTCGCGGCGTCGAAGTGTTGGGGCCGCCGTCGATGATCTCGACAAGGCCCCTGCACACCACGCTCCGGCGATCTGAATGCAGACGTCCGCGCATGGCCTCAGCTCGGCGACGATCTCGCGCAGGAACTCGCCGCAGGCAGTGCTTCCGTTGCCAGCAACGTGGAGCCATGATTGACGCCTTCGTCATCGCGACATCCGATGCCCCCTAGCTCCTGGGGGAGTGGTGCAGGAAGTCGAACGTCGCCGGGCAATATCCCCGGCCACGGTGTTGTCGTACCAATCGACCTCACGGCAAACCTGCGCGAGAGCCGATTCACAGAACGTCCCTATCAGAGGCGCGAACGTTTCACGTGAAACATCGCTCCATGGAGTTCCTTTGGAACACCCGAGCCACGAAGGACGGAGTGCACGACCTCAATCGGCGCTGGCCGACCCATTGCGACACCGCGATGCGATGCTCGGACCGGACCCAGAGGCGGACTCACCGACGTTCCACGTGAAACATCGCTGAGATGGAACCAGCCCCGGCCGCATCCCACGGCTACACCCAGGCCACCCCGTCCGTGCGCACGGCCTGCTGGCTCACCGCTCCCCGGCGGCTGATCGGGATCAGCGAACGGTGCCGCGGATCACCCGTGAGGGTTCCTCGAGCAGGTCCTCGCCGACGACCTCGACACGCGCGTTCGTCACCTTGAACTTGCGGAGCTGCTTCTCGGCGGCCTCGATCTCGTTCGTGGCGCTCGTACCCTTCAGCAGGATGAGCTCGCCGCCGGAGCGGACCAGGGGAGCGGTGATCGGCACCAGGGTGCGCAACGCGCTCACCGCGCGGGCGGTGACGGCGTCGAGCACCGGACCACGCTTCCAGTCCTCTGCCCGTGCACGAACCACTTCGACGTTGGCGAGCTCAAGCGCGTCGGCCTGCTCCGACAGCCACGCGACGCGGCGCTCCATCGGCTCGATCAGAACCCACTCGACATCGGGCCGCGCAATGGCGAGCACGAGTCCGGGAAGACCGGCTCCCGAGCCCACGTCACCGACGCGACCGGAGAACAGCGGTGCGATGACGGCGCTGTTCAGGATGTGGCGTGACCACAGGCGCGGCGGCTCGAGGGGGCCGATCAGGCCGCGCTCCTCGCCATGCCGTCCGAGTGCGTCTGCGAACGCGCGCGCAACCTCGATCCGGTCGCCGAAGATCTCGGCAGCGGCCGCGGGCTCCTGCTCGATCTCGATCATCGATGCTTCCGAGCTCAGATGTTCCACGTGAAACGCGCGGCTCAGCCGCGACGGATCACGGTGTGGCGGTCGGCGCCTTCGCCGTAGGACTCCGACACGAAGCCACGATCGGCGACGATGTCGTGCACGACCTTGCGCTCGTAGCTCGACATCGAAGGCAGCGAGGCCTGCGAAGCGCCGTCCTCCAGCCGCGCGATCGCGCGGTCGACGAGCGCCTCGAGCTCGTGCTGGCGGGCGTCGCGTGAACCGCCGACGTCGAGGATGAGGCGTGAGAACCGGCCGGTGCGGTTCTGCACGGCGATGCGCGTCAGCTCTTGCAGCGCCTGCACGGTGTCGGGTGCGGCGATGAGCGCCACCGATCCGCCGGACGGCGCAGCGACGGAGACATAGGCACGGCCGGCGCGGACGTCGAGGTCGAGATCGCCGTCGATGTCGGCGATGTCGAGGAGACCCTCGATGAAGTCGGCGGCGATGTCGCCTTCTTCTTCGAGCTGCGCGACGGTGGCGGGAACCCGCTCCTCGCGTGTGTCGACGGGTGCGTACTCAGGGGAGGTGGTCATAGCGTGATCCTCGTAGGACGTCGGGTCAGGAAGCGGAGCCGGTGGAGCCGGGCGCGCCAGGGGAGTCGGTCTCACCGGCGGCACCGGCCGCCGGGCCGGCGGCCTTCTGCCCGGGCTGCTTCTGCTGCGCCTGCTTCTTGGCGCGCTGCTTGCTCACCGGCTGCTGGCGCTTGGGGGTCGCAGCCTTGGCCTTCTCGGCCTCTTCGTACAGACGGCGCTGCTCGGCAAGGTACTTCTCCATCGGCACGACCTTGCCCGATGCATCGAGCGCCTTGCCCTTACGCGCCAGACGCTCCTCGCGCGCCTTGGCCGCGTCGGAACCGGGGGTCGGCATCTCGCGGATGACCAGGAACTGCTGGCCCATCGTCCACAGGTTCGACACGAACCAGTAGATGACGACGCCGAGCGGGAAGAACACGCCCGAGAAGATGAAGCCCAGCGGGAGGACGTAGAGCATGATGCGCTGCATCTGGTACGCCTGGCCGGTCTTGGCCTCGGGGGAGAGGTTCTTCGAGATGATCTGCAGCTGCGTGAAGAACTGCGACGCGATCATCAGCACCACCAGCGTCAGCAGGATCGCGATGGCCGCGGTGTTGCCGGTGTTGAAGGCGTCGATCAGCGTCTCATGCAGCGACGCGACGCCGAAGAGCTTCGCGTTGTAGAACTCGGCCGTGAGCTCCGCGTTGAGCAGGCCGACGCCGCCGATGCCGGCGGCGTAGTGCTTGGTGACGTCACTCAAGACGCTGTACAGCGCGAAGAAGACCGGCATCTGCACCAGGAGCGGCAGACAGCTCGACACCGGGGTTGTGCCGTGCTTCTTGTACAGCGCCATGGTCTCGCGGCTCATGGCCTCGCGAGACAGCTGATCCTTCTTGCCCTTGTACTTCTCCTGAACTTTCCGCAGTTCAGGAGCAATTTCCATCATCTTGCGCTGGCTCTTGATCTGGCGCACGAAGAGCGGGATGAGCGCCGATCGAACGACAATCACCAGGCCGACGATCGACAGCACCCAGGTGATGCCGTCGGCGGCCGGCAGGCCGATCGCCGTGAAGAACCAGTGCCAGAAGACGAGTACCGCCTCGACGGCCCACTTCAGCGGCCACAGGATGATCCCGAAGAGATCGAAGCCGCCGCTCGGCGCTGCGGGGGACGGCGAGGGCGTCGAAGCCAGGGCTGACAAGAGATCCATGTGGAGGATCAGTCCTTTCCGGTGGGGGCGGGCACGACGAACCCGTGACGGGTCAATTCGTGCCGGAAGTTCTGGTGGGACGGCACGTCATCGACGCCGCCGACGGCCCACGGGTGGCAGCGGGCGAGGCGCGCTGCGGTGAGCGCCGCACCCTTCACGGCACCGTGCTGCTGCACTGCGCCGACCGCGTAGGCCGAGCACGAGGGGTAGTACTTGCAGACGTCGCCGTAGGTGTGCGAGATCGTGGCGCGGTAGCCGTGCAACAGTGCGAGGACCGCGTTACGGGGGAGAAGCGGGACGCTGCGGAGCGAATCGGATGCCGAGAACTCGGCGTCGCCGAGGGCATACGCGGGAAGGACGCTCATCGGGTCCTCCGTGCCAGGCACTTCTCGACGTCGCTGCGCAGATCGGCGAAGGACGCGGAAGCTGCGCTGGGCAGTGCGCGGATCACGATGTCATCACCGGGCGGGACGGCTGCGAGCGACTCGTAGCAGAGGGCCTTGAGGCGACGGCGGACGGTGTTGCGCACGACCGCGCCACCCACCTGCCGGCTCACGATGAAACCGAACCGCGCCGGACCATCGGTCACGGCGCGGTTCACGTATGTCACGGTGTGCGCTCCGGCGCACCGACGGCCCCGACGGACGACGGCCTTGTACTCCGCTCCGCGGGTGAGTCGGTTCCGCCTCCCGAGCACCGCTCGGCTCAGGCCGAGAGCTCGGTGCGCCCCTTGGCGCGACGAGCCGAAAGGATGCCGCGGCCCGCGCGCGTGCGCATGCGGGCACGGAAGCCGTGCTTCTTGGCACGACGACGGTTGTTGGGCTGGAAGGTGCGCTTGCTCATGGGAACTACTTCCGATCAGGTGTCACCGGGACGCTCGAGACCGGGGACGTGTGTACAGGGGCGACTGCCGCGAGGGCATAAGTCAACCGATTAAGGCTACGTCGTGTTGCCCGAGAACTCAAACCGAGCGCAGAACGTGTCATTATGCACCGGGGATGCATTCCACCCTGGCACCGACACGCAGGGCGGATCTACAGTGGAGTTTGCTCACGCGACGCCTCCTGACTAGCGTGGCTCCGGCAGTTATCCACAGGCCTGGACGGACGTTTCAGCGGCTTCCGGTGGAATCATCGACAACCCGGGGGGGCCATGACACCGCACGAAGTTCCAGACGTTCCGGTCTGGACGGCCGTACTGGACGAACTCGTGCGCGACGATCGCATCACCCCGCAGCTCCACGGCTTCATCAGCCTCGCGGTGCCGCAAGGCGTGATGGGGGGAACGCTGTACCTCGACGTTCCCAATGATCTGACCGCCGCGCAGTTCACCAAGCGCATGCGCGCGCCCATCCTCGAGGCGCTCACCCGCGTCGGGCAGGACGTCCAGGACCCGGCCTCGAACTTCCGTGTGGTCGTCAATCCGGACCTCGCCGACGCCCACTTGACCGCGCCGATCCAGATCCAGTCCACCGCGCCGGTCATTCAGACGTCCGCGCCGATCGCGCGCCCGCACGTCGACGAGCCTGCGGAGCCGGCATCGGTCTCCCGCAGCGATACTCGCCT
The DNA here is from genome assembly GCF_010634885.1 of Microbacterium sp. B35-04. Lineage (NCBI taxonomy): Bacteria > Bacillati > Actinomycetota > Actinomycetes > Micrococcales > Microbacteriaceae > Microbacterium > Microbacterium sp. B35-04. The sequence goes on from NZ_MWLP01000098.1 coordinate 11,003, forward strand.
CAACCCCAAGTACACGTTCGACAACTTCGTCATCGGCCAGTCCAACCGTTTCGCGCATGCCGCGGCGGTCGCGGTCGCCGAGGCGCCGGCCAAGGCGTACAACCCGCTGTTCATCTACGGCGATTCCGGGCTGGGCAAGACCCACCTTCTCCACGCGATCGGCGATTACGCACTGAGCCTGTACGCGGGCATCCGGGTGAGGTACGTGTCGAGCGAGGAGTTCACGAACGACTTCATCAACTCGATCGCCAACAATCGCGGCTCGGCCTTCCAGGCGCGGTACCGGGATGTCGACATCCTGCTGATCGACGACATCCAGTTCCTGCAGGGCCGCGCCGAGACGCAGGAGGCGTTCTTCCACACGTTCAACCAGCTGCACGATCACGACAAGCAGGTCGTGATCACGAGCGACGTGCCGCCCAAGCACCTCACCGGCTTCGAGGACCGCATGCGGAGCCGCTTCGAGTGGGGCCTCATCACCGACGTGCAGGCGCCCGACCTCGAGACGCGCATCGCGATCCTCCGCAAGAAGGCGCAGTCCGAGCGCCTCCACATCCCCGACGAGGTGATGGAGTACATCGCGACGGTGGTGTCGTCGAACATCCGCGAGCTCGAGGGCGCGCTCATCCGCGTCTCGGCGTTCGCGAGTCTCAATCGCTCGACGCTCGACATGTCCCTGGCACAGACGGTGCTCCGCGACATCGTCGATCAGGACGACGCCAACGTCGTCTCGCCGACCGACATCATCACGGCGACGGCCGCCTACTTCAAGCTCACCGTCGACGACCTCTACGGGTCCAGCCGCTCGCAGCAGGTCGCGCAGGCCCGCCAGATCGCGATGTACCTGTGCCGCGAGCGCACGAGCCTGTCTCTGCCCAAGATCGGGCAGCTGTTCGGCAATCGCGACCACACGACCGTGATGTACGCGTATAAGAAGATCAGCGAGCTCATGAAGGAGCGCCGGTCGATCTACAACCAGGTGACCGAGATCACCGCTCAGCTCGGCCGCAACGGTCGCTGACGGACGACATACAGCTGCGAAGGGCCCGCGCGTGAAGACGCGCGGGCCCTTCCGTGCATATGCCTCGAAAAGTTCTTGACACGTGCCGCGAGCAGGGCCATCATTCCGGTTCTGCACAGTGTGGAAAACCTGTGGATAACTCTCCAACCCTGCGGAAACTCCTGTGAACGAGCGGGGGAAGCCTGTGGATGGATTGCGGATGCCGGGGGCCGCGGCATCCGACTTCCCGACATCCCTCCGCAGCCGTTCCACAACTCACACTCTTGTGGTTTCCGTGTCCCGACTGGCGACGCCGGAGTTGTCCACAGTTTCCACAGTCGTTAACACCATGACAAGAAATCTCTTTGATGAACCCGTCCCATCACCTTTGCGGGGGAGAGTCCCTCACGGGACGGACCGGGCTGGCAATCCTCAGGGCTGGCACTAGCATGAGAACCCCGAGCCCGCAGTCGAAGGGCCCGCTGCAGAGGGAGCGTTCGTGAAGTTCCACGTCAACCGCGATGTGTTCAGCGAAGCCGTATCGTTCGTCGTCAAACTCCTGCCGCAGCGCAACCCGCAGCCGATCCTGGCGGGCGTGCTGATCGAGGCATCCGCCGAGGGCCTCTCGCTCGCCGCGTTCGACTACGAGGCGTCGGCGCGCACGACGATCGAGGCGACCGTCGATGACCCGGGCACGATCCTGGTCCACGGCCGGCTGCTCTCGGACATTGCGAGCCGTCTGCCGAACGCGCCCATTCAGATCGAGGTCGACGACGACGGCGGCATTCTGCTGACGTGCGGTTCGGCACGGTTCACCCTCTCGTCCATGCCGGTGCAGGAGTATCCGGCGATCCCCGAGGTCACCGGCGATTCGGGTCTCGTGCCCTCCGAGGATTTCGCCACCGCGATCGCCCAGGTGGCCTTCGCCGCGTCGCGCGACGACGTGACGCCTGTCCTCACGGGTGTGCAGCTCGAGGTGTCGGGAACCACCCTCAGCCTCGTGGCCACCGACCGCTACCGTGTGGCGCTGCGCGAGATCCCCTGGGACGGCGGCGGCACCGCGACCGATGAGTCGACCACGGCGCTCGTTCCAGCACGCACGCTCACCGAGGTCGGCAAGACGTTCGCGCACGGCGGCGACATCTCGATCGCGTTCTCGGGATCGGGCGACCGCGAGATCATCGCGTTCACCGCGGGCAACAAGACGGTGACGTCGCTGCTCATCAAGGGCAACTTCCCGCCCGTGCGGCGACTGTTCCCCGAGGCCACCGAGCACCACGCGGTCGTCAACACCGCCGAGCTCGCCGAGGCGGTGCGACGCGTGTCGCTCGTGCTCGACCGTTCCGCGCCGCTGCGGTTCACCTTCACCGCCGACAGCGTGTCGATGGATGCCTCGGGCACCGAGCAGGCGCGTGCCACCGAGTCCGTCGACGCCACGCTCCTGGGCGGCGACGATGTGACGCTCGGCCTGAACCCGCAGTACCTGCTCGAGTCCCTCGGTGCGGTCAAGAGCGAGTTCGTGCGCATCACGTTCACCTCGAGCGAGAACGCGAACAAGCTGAGCCCCGTGCTCATCACCCCGCAGACCTCGGTCGATCGGGCCGGCTCGGACTCGTTCCGCTACCTGCTGCAGCCGAACCTGCTCCTGCGCTGATCAGACTCGCTTCGACAGCCTCAGCCACCGCAAGCTCAATCGAGCCACCCGCACCGGTCGTTGAGCGAGCGAGGAACGAGCGAGACGAAACGTCGCACACTCGAACTAGGCTGACGCAGTGATCGTGGAGCACCTGAGTCTCGTCGACTTCCGCAACTATGCGGCCGCCGACGTCGAGCTCGGGCCCGGGCCGAACGTGTTCGTCGGCCGCAACGGTCAGGGCAAGACCAACCTCGCCGAAGCCATCGGGTTCTTGGCGACGCTGGGGTCGCATCGCGTCTCGAACGACGCGCCGATGGTCCGCGACGGGGCGGAGGCCGCGATCATCCGGGCACGGCTGGCGCACGGTGAACGCCGGGTGCAGCTCGAGGCGCAGGTCAACCGGCAGGGCTCGAACAAGGCCCGGGTCAACGGTGCGGCGGTGAAGCCGACCGAGCTGCCCCGCTACGCGCAGGTGGTGCTCTTCGCACCGGAGGATCTGCAGATCGTCCGCGGCGACCCGTCCGCCCGCCGACGTTTCGCCGATCAGCTGCTGGTGCAGCGGACGCCGCGCATGGCCGGTGTCATCTCCGACTACGACCGCGTGCTCAAGCAGCGCACCGCACTGCTGAAATCCGCGAAGGCGCGGGGGATCCGCGGCGACGCCCTCTCGACGCTGGACGTGTGGGACGACAAGCTGGTCTCGCTCGGCACGCAGCTCATCTCGGCGCGGCTCGCGCTCGCCACCGACCTGGCGACTCCGCTCGCCGCCGCGTACACCGCGATCGCCGGCGCCGACCACCGTCCCGAGATCGAGTGGGCGCTCTCGGTCGCGGGCGCGATCACCGATGAGGACGGCGACGGCGGCTCAGCGCCGGCCTCCTCGCCCGAATCCCCCCCCGACTCGGCCGGCACGTCGGCGGAGCGCATCGCGGATCTCTTCCGTCAGGCTCTCGCCGCCAAGCGCACCTCCGAGCTCGAGCGCGGGCTCACCCTTGTCGGGCCGCACCGCGACGACCTGCTGCTGCGGATCCGCGGACTTCCGGTGAAGGGCTATGCGTCCCATGGCGAGTCGTGGTCGGTCGCGCTGTCGCTCCGTCTCGCGTCGGCCGAGCTGCTGCGGGCAGACTCGCGCCTCGGCGATCCGGTGCTCATCCTCGACGACGTGTTCGCCGAGCTCGACACCGACCGCCGCGCCCGGCTCGCGCAGCTCGCCGCCGGCTACGAGCAGGTCGTGGTGACCGCCGCGGTCGAAGGAGATGTGCCCGAGGCGCTGCGGGCGCGGATGGTGCGGGTGGAAGCGGGCCGCATCCTCGATCCGGCCGATGCGGAGGCGACGGATGCCTGACCCTTCGACAGGCGCAGGGACCGGGGCGGGTGCGGAGGGCTTGCCCGACCGGTCCGACATCCCTGAGACGATCGCGACGTACCTGCGGCTTCGCGGACTCGAGCCGTCCGGGCGGTCGTTCCGCAAGCGACGGCGTCGCACGGTGGATGACGAGAACATCCCTTTCGCGCCGGGTCGCGACCCCCGCGGGGTGGGCGACGTGATCGCCGACCTCACGCGGGAGGCAGGGTGGAACGGCCAGCTCGCCCGTGAGGACGTCGTCCGCGCCTGGGCGGAGGTCGCCGGCGAAGACACCGCGCGTCACACCCGTCCGGTCGCCTTCTCTGAGGGGTCGCTGACGGTCCAGGCGGACTCCACGGCGTGGGCGAAGCAGCTCCAGCTGATGCGCGCCCACATCCTCTCCGAGATCGTCCGCCGCTTCCCCGAGGCGAAGGTGGATGCGGTCCGCTTCATCGGGCCGGACGTCCCCTCCTGGAAATGGGGTCCTAGAACGATTCCAGGCCGCGGTCCGCGCGATACCTACGGATGAGTCACGTTCTGAGTCATCCGAGCAACTTTCATGCGCTCAGATGGGCGTAGAGCGCTGTGATCGGGCCGTTACCCGATAGACTGTCAGGGCACCCGTCGAAGCATTTGGAGCCCTCGCGAAGATGACGTCTGACACCCCCGATAACGTTTCCGAGGAACCCGAAACGCCCGAGAAGGCTCCCAACGCATACGGGGCAGACGACATCCAGGTCCTGGAAGGTCTCGAAGCGGTGCGCAAGCGCCCGGGCATGTACATCGGCTCGACCGGTGAGCGCGGCCTGCACCATCTGGTCTACGAGATCGTCGACAACTCCGTCGATGAGGCGCTGGCCGGATACTGCGACACCATCAACGTCACGATCCTGCCCGACGGCGGCATCCGCTGCGTCGACAACGGCCGCGGCATCCCGGTCGGCATCCACCGCACCGAGGGCAGGTCGACGGTCGAGGTCGTTCTGACCGTGCTGCACGCCGGCGGCAAGTTCGGCGGCGGCGGTTATGCCGTCTCGGGCGGTCTGCACGGCGTCGGCTCGTCGGTCGTCAACGCGCTCTCGACGCGCCTCGAAGTCGAGGTCAAGCGCGAGGGCTACGTCTGGCGGCAGTCCTACCGCGACGGCGGGCAGCCGCAGGCGCCCCTGGCCAAGGGCCAGCCCACCGAAGAGACCGGCACGGTCATCGAGTTCTGGCCCGACGACACGATCTTCGAGTCGGTGCACTACGACTACGACACGCTGCGCACCCGGTTCCAGCAGACGGCCTTCCTCAACAAGGGGCTCCGCATCACGCTGTCGGACGAGCGTCCCGCCTCGGCGTACGTCACCGACGCCGAGGGCGGCGGGTCGGAAGAGCGCCAGCCGTACGACGACTTCTACTACGAGCGTGGTCTCGTCGACTACGTGGAGTACCTGAACAAGGTGCGTCACGCCGACGTCGTCAACGACGAGATCATCGAGATCGAGTCGGAAGACACCACGCGCCACATCTCGCTCGAGCTCGCGATGCAGTGGACCACGAGCTACACCGAGAACGTCTTCACCTTCGCGAACACCATCAACACGCACGAGGGCGGTACGCACGAAGAAGGCTTCCGTGCGGCGCTGACGACGCTCGTCAACAAGTACGCGCGCGACAAGAACCTCCTCAAGGAGAAGGACGACAACCTCACCGGCGACGACATCCGCGAGGGTCTCACCGCCGTCATCTCGGTGAAGCTGTCGGAGCCGCAGTTCGAGGGTCAGACCAAGACGAAGCTGGGCAACACCGAGGCCAAGTCGTTCGTGCAGAAGGTCGTCGGCGACCAGCTCGGCGACTGGCTCGAGCGCAACCCGGTGCAGGCCAAGCGCGTCATCACGAAGGCGATCGATGCGGCCAGCGCGCGCATGGCTGCACGCAAGGCGCGCGAGACCGCGCGTCGCAAGAGCGTCTTCGAGTCGGCGGCGATGCCCGACAAGCTGAAGGACTGCACCAGCAAGGATCCCTCGATCAGCGAGATCTTCCTCGTCGAGGGCGACTCGGCCGGCGGCTCCGCGGTCTCGGGGCGCGACCCGCACACGCAGGCGATCCTGGCCCTGCGCGGCAAGATCCTCAACGTCGAGCGCGCACGCCTCGACAAGGCCCTGGCAAACAAAGAGGTCCAGGCGATGATCCAGGCCTTCGGCACGGGCATCGGCGAGGACTTCGACATCGACAAGGCGCGCTATCACAAGATCGTGCTGATGGCGGATGCCGATGTCGACGGTCAGCACATCACCACGCTGCTGCTCACCATGCTGTTCCGCTACATGCGCGGGCTCATCGAGGCCGGCTTCGTGTACCTCGCGATGCCCCCGCTGTATCGCCTGAAGTGGACGAACGCTGCCCACGAGTACGTCTATTCCGACAAGGAGCGCGACGCGCTCCTTGAGGACGGGCTGGCCAACGGCAAGCGGATCCCCAAGGACTCCGGCATCCAGCGGTACAAGGGCCTCGGCGAGATGAACGCCAAGGAGCTGTGGGAGACCACGATGGATCACACCACCCGGACGCTGCGCCAGGTGACGATCGACGACGCCGCCGCCGCGGACGAGATCTTCTCGGTGCTGATGGGCGAAGACGTCGAGTCCCGCCGCACGTTCATCCAGCGCAACGCCAAGGATGTCCGCTTCCTCGACATCTGACCGGGCGTCGACCCGGTCGTTGAGCGAGCACAGACAGACGAAACGCAGAAGACGAAAGACGAGACATGGCTGAAGACGAACGCCCCGAGCCTGAGCACGATCACGGCCGCATCGACCAGGTCGACCTCCAGCTCGAGATGCAGCGCAGCTATCTCGACTATGCGATGGCCGTCATCATCGGCCGCGCGCTTCCGGATGTGCGCGACGGCCTGAAGCCGGTGCACCGCCGCGTGATCTACGGCATGTACGACGGCGGGTTCCGCCCCGACAAGTCGTTCTCGAAGTGCGCCCGCGTCGTCGGCGAGGTCATGGGTCAGTACCACCCGCACGGCGACACGGCGATCTACGACGCCCTGGTCCGCCTCGTGCAGCCGTGGTCGCTGCGGTACCCGCTGGCGCAGGGCCAGGGCAACTTCGGCTCACCCGGCAACATGGGCGCAGCCGCCCCGCGGTACACCGAGACGAAGATGGCTCAGCTCGCGCTCGAGATGGTGCGCGACATCGAAGAAGAGACCGTCGACTTCCAGGACAACTACGACGGGCAGACGCAGGAGCCGTCGGTGCTCCCGGCGCGCTTCCCGAACCTGCTGGTGAACGGCTCCGTCGGCATCGCGGTCGGCATGGCGACCAACATCCCGCCGCACAACTTGCGCGAGGTCGCCGCGGGTGCGCTGTGGGCGCTCGAGCACCCGGACGCCTCGCGCGAGGAGCTGCTCGACGCGCTCATGGAGCGTATTCCGGGCCCCGACTTCCCGACCGGCGCGCAGATCCTCGGCACCAAGGGCATCCGCGAGGCGTACCGCACCGGACGCGGCTCCATCACGATGCGCGCCGTGGTGTCGATCGAAGAGCTCCAGGGTCGCACTTGCCTCGTGATCACCGAGCTGCCTTACCAGGTGAACCCCGACAACCTCGCGGTCAAGATCGGCGACCTCGCGCGCGACGGCAAGATCACCGGCATCGCCGACATCCGCGACGAGACCTCCGACCGCACCGGTCAGCGCCTGGTGGTCGTCCTGAAACGGGATGCCGTCGCCAAGGTCGTGCTGAACAACCTGTACAAGCACACGCAGCTGCAGGAGAACTTCGGCGCGAACATGCTCGCGATCGTCGACAACGTGCCGCGCACGCTCGCGCTCGACGGCTTCATCGCGCTGTGGGTCGACCACCAGATCGACGTCATCGTCCGGCGCACCACCTATCGGCTGCGCAAGGCCGAGGAGCGCATGCACATCCTGCGCGGATACCTCAAGGCGCTCGACGCGCTCGACGAGGTCATCGCGCTCATCCGCCGGTCGCCCACCGTGCAGGAGGCGAACGAGGGCCTGCAGAAGCTCCTCGACATCGACGACGTGCAGGCCGAAGCGATCCTGCAGATGCAGCTGCGTCGCCTGGCCGCACTCGAACGACAGAAGATCATCGACGAGGCCACGGAACTCGAGCGCCAGATCGCCGACTACCAGGACATCCTCGCGAAGCCCGGGCGCCAGCGCACGATCATCCGCGACGAGCTGACGGCGATCGTGGACAAGTTCGGCGACGAGCGTCGCACGCACATCCTCCACGGCTTCGACGGCGACATGTCGATGGAAGACCTCATCCCCGAAGAGGAGATGGTGGTCTCGGTCACTCGCGACGGCTACATCAAGCGCACACGCAGCGACAACTACCGCCAGCAGCACCGCGGCGGCAAGGGCGTCAAGGGTGCACAGCTGCGTGCGGACGACGTGGTCGAGCACTTCTTCGTCACGACGACCCACCACTGGCTGCTGTTCTTCACGAACAAGGGCCGCGTGTACCGGTCGAAGGCGTACGAGGTTCCGGAGGCGGGGCGCGACGCGAAGGGTCAGCACGTCGCGAACCTCCTGGCGCTCCAGCCCGACGAGGAGATCGCCCAGATCCTCGATATCCGGGACTACTCCGTCGCGACGTACCTGGTGCTCGCCACCCGCAACGGCCTCGTGAAGAAGACCCGCCTGACCGAGTACGACACCAACCGGCAGGGCGGGATCATCGCGATCAAGCTCCGCGGGCAGGTTCCCGAAGAGGGCGACGAGATCGAGGCCGGCCCCGATGACGAGGTCGTCAGCGCCCTCCTGGTCGACGAGGGTGACGACATCCTGCTCATCAGCCGCCACGGCATGTCGCTGCGCTTCTCGGCCACCGATTCGGCGCTGCGTCCGATGGGCCGCTCGACGTCGGGGGTCAAGGGCATGGACTTCCGTGCCGGCGACAGCCTGCTCTCGGCATCGCTCGCGACCGACGAGGGGTACGTCTTCGTGGTGACAGAAGGCGGCTACGCGAAGCGCACCTCAGTGGACCAGTACCGAGTGCAGAACCGCGGCGGACTGGGCATCAAGGTGGCCAAACTGAGCGACGATCGCGGCGATCTGGCGGGCGGTCTCATCGTCTCCGAGGACGACGAGGTCTTGGTGGTTCTTGCCAGCGGCAAGGTGGTACGCTCTGCCGTGGCCGAGGTCCCCGCCAAGGGTCGAGACACGATGGGTGTCGTGTTCGCCCGCTCCGGCGGCGACGACCGCATCCTCGCGATCGCCCGCAACGGGGAACGCGGCCTCGCCGAAGAACCCGAGGACGCCGCTGACGCAGCCCCAGAGGCCGCGTCACCTGAGACCCCGTCATCAGAAGACACCGACGGGTCGGATGCCTCCCCCGAGACCCCCGAAGAGAGCACTGACGCATGAGCACGGTAGCCGACAAGCTCGCCAAGAAATCGAGTCACAAGACCAGCGCCAAGCAGGTGCGCCTGCGCCTGGTGTACGTGGACTTCTGGTCCGCGGTGAAGCTGTCCTTCCTGGCCGCGATCGCGATCGCGGTGGTGACGGTCGTCTCTTTCGTGATGGTGTACCTGGTGGTGTCGACCACCGGTCTCATCGGCAAGGCCGACGAGTTCTTCTCGAGCTTCACCGACGGCAGCATCCTGCTGTCGGACTTCGTGAGCTTCCCGCAGGTCCTGGCCTTCTCGGCCGTCGTGGCAATCCTCAACCTGGTGGTCGTCACGGTGCTCGGCGCCGTGATCGCGGGCATCTACAACCTCGCCGTCAAGGTGACCGGCGGGCTGCTCGTCGGCTTCACCTCGAACTGACGGAAACTCGACGGGCTCGATTCGTGAAATCGGGCTGCGTCGGGTAAAGTCTTGGAGGTTGCGGAACGCAGTTCCGCAGACATTCGGGGCTATAGCTCAGGCGGTTAGAGCGCTTCACTGATAATGAAGAGGTCCCAGGTTCAAGTCCTGGTAGCCCCACACCTTGCCCCGGGGCCTTAGCTCAGTTGGTAGAGCGCCTGCTTTGCAAGCAGGATGTCAGGAGTTCGAATCTCCTAGGCTCCACAACGTGAAGAGAGCCGGCTCCCGCGTGGGGCCGGCTTTCCTCGTTTCCCGAGAGTTCTCCCGTGGGTATGGTGAAGCATGGACCTGCGCGTCGCGGCCTACGCGGTGATCATCGACGAAGACGACCGCATGCTGCTCGCCCACTGGAACGAGGGACGGCGCTCCGCGTGGACGCTGCCCGGAGGCGGGCTCGAAGAGGGCGAGGACCCCGAGCGGGCCGCACGCCGCGAGGTCAGGGAAGAGACCGGCTACCGGGTGGCGATCGATGCGCTGCTGGGCATCCACTCCCGCGTGATCCCGCCCGGCAGGCGGCTGATTCCCGGCGCCGACCGTCCGCTGCATACCCTGCGCATCGTCTATCGCGCACACATCACCGGGGGACGACTGCGCAACGAGACGAACGGCACGACGGATCGCGCCGAGTGGTTCGCGCTCACAGAGGTGCGCGCGTTGCAGCGCGTGAAGCTGGTCGACATCGCCCTGGAGATGGCCGGACTCGAACTGCCGGTGCGCTGACCGGCGGAGCACGCCGTCAGTCGGTCGGCTGCGAGATGTCGGCGACCGTCGCACCGTAGGCGGCGACGAGGTCATCGGCGTCGACGAACATGCTGTAGCCGTGCGCACCCGCCCCCATCGCGATGCGCTGACCGACGATCTCGCTGTCGGCGTAGATCGGCCAGTCGTGGGTGCTCCCGAGGGGCACGATCGTGCCGCGCTCGTATCCCGTCGCGGCGAGGGCGCGTGCCGGATCCGGCAATTGCAGCTTGTTGACCCCGACGACCGCGCGCAGTTTGGGCCATGAGATCGCCCGGTCACCAGGGATCAGCGCGAACAGGTAAGTGTCGTCGCTGCGTTTGACCACGAGGGTCTTCACGATGCCCGAGGCCGGGATGCCGAGGATCGCGGCGGCTTCGGGCAGGCTGTTCGCGGCCGGGCGCTCGCGGATCTCGATCGCCAGGCCGCGAGCGGAGGCCGCCGCGCGGACGCGGTCGACCCCCGTCAGTGTCTCGCCGGTCGTGGGCTCAGGCATCCGGGGCGCGCAGCGGGTCGTCGGCGACCCACAGCTCGTCGTCGGCGCGCAGCGTCTGCCACGCGGCGTAGAGCACGCCGACCGCGGCCGCCACACCCAGGATGATGGCGATCACGCCGCCGGCGCCGATCCCCTTCTTCTGGGGCTCGGCACGCTCGAGGCGAGCCGAGAGGTACCGGGTGGCCTCGCGGGCGTACTTGTCGGCCTTCTTGCTGTACGTCTTCTTGTCGGGCAGTGCGCGACCGCCGGCGAGGTGCGCGCGCGTGTCGTTCGCGGCATCCCACACCGACAGCGCGGAGCCGACCACGGCACCGGCTGCCGGGATGACCGTGCCGCTCACGACCTTCTTACCCTTGTCGACATAGGGTGCGGCGTACTTCTCGTAACCCGCCTGCACCTGCGGCTTGACCTGCTCCCGGCCGAAGTGTCCGAGCTGCCGACTGGCCTCCCGTGCGACGGACGCGGCCTCACCCACCAAAACCTGCTGGGTCTCCCACAGCTGATTGGCCTGCTTCTGAAGCTTCTCGAGTTCCTTCTTGCGCTTGCGGCTGACGCTCACGGTTGCCCTCCCTGTCGTGGGGATGTCGTCTCCCCATCTTGCCAGACCACCGCCGAGACGGGAGGGGTTGCAGCGAACTCTGAGACAATGTAGGAATGCCGCTTCACACCGCTGTCGCAACGATCCACACCAACTACGGCGACATCGTCGTCAACCTGTTCGGAGACCACGCCCCCCGCACCGTGCAGAACTTCGTCGGGCTCTCCGACGGTTCGCAGGCGTGGACGCACCCGGCGACCGGCAAGCCGGGCGAGGGCCCGCTGTACAAGGACGTCATCTTCCACCGCGTGATCTCGGGCTTCATGATCCAGGGCGGCGACCCGCTCGGCCAGGGCGTCGGCGGACCGGGCTACAACTTCAACGACGAGATCAACGGCGAACTCACCTTCACCGCGCCGTACAAGCTCGCCATGGCGAACGCGGGCCTCCGCCGCAACGCGATCACCGGCCAGCCCGAAGGCACCAACGGCTCGCAGTTCTTCATCACCGTCCCCGGCCAGGGCGGCCGCGGACCGGAGTGGCTGCAGGGCAAGCACTCGATCTTCGGCGAGGTCGCCGACGACGCCTCGAAGGCCGTCGTCGACACCATCGCCGAGGTGCCGACGGCCGCCGGCGACCGCCCGGTCGAGCCGGTCGTCATCGAGTCGATCGACATCGCCTCGGTCTGATCCTCCGGGTACTGGGCTTGCGGCGGCGATCGCCGCTGCAAGCCCGGATCCCCGCGGGTCTGCGTTCCGCGCCCGAGCCCACGAGTACCCGGGCCCACCAAACCTGAGTCCACGAAAACCCCTCAGCCCACAAACAGAGACGGGCGCCGCGTGACCACCGACGACTTCCAGCGCAACCGCGAGAACTTCTGCTACCGGCATCCCGACCGGCAGAGCTTCGTGCTCTGCCAGCGCTGCCTGCGCACCATCTGCCCGGAGTGCCAGACGCCGGCCGCCGTCGGCGTCGTCTGCCCCGAGTGCCTGCGCGATCAGCAGAAGGCGCAGTCGCCCGCTCAGCGCAAGGCGGAGCGCCAGTGGTCGCGTCCGCGCGCGGTGTCGGCGTCGTCGGGGCGACCGATCGTCACGTACGCGCTCATCGGCATCACCGCCTTCGTGTACCTGCTGCAGCTCATCCCCGGGTTCGGTGACACCGTCACCGGTGCCTTGATGTTCACCCCGGCGTACCTCTACCCCGCCTGGTTCGGCGTCTTCGAGCCCTGGCGACTGATCACCGTGCTCTTCGTGCACGATTCCAACGGGATCTGGCACGTCGCGCTCAACATGCTGGCGCTGTGGATGCTCGGGCGCAGCCTCGAGCCACTCCTCGGACGCGGCAGATTCCTCACCCTCTATCTGCTGAGCGGTCTCGGCGGCTCGGTCGCCGTCGTCCTGCTGGGCTTCGACACCTTCGTCGTGGGAGCGTCCGGTGCGATCTACGGATTGTTCGGCGCGCTGCTGATCATCGGACGTCACATCGGTGCGAACATCACCGGCATCGCCGTGGTGCTGGGGATCAACCTCGTCATCACGTTCCTGCCGCTCTTGTACGGCGGCGGCGTGCGGGTGTCGTGGCAGGCGCACCTCGGCGGGCTGCTGACCGGCCTGCTGGTCGCGTTCATCTTCACGCGCACGCGCGCGGTGCGACAGCGCAGGCTGCAGATCGGCCTGCTCGTCGCGGTCGCCGCCGGGCTGGTGGCCCTGCTGTTCGTGCCGGCACTGTTCCCCGCCCTCGTCCTCGGGTAGACCTCTCCCCCGCTCGGGCCGGAGTTATCCACAGGCTCATCCACAGCCTGGGGAGAATGACAGCCGTGTAATTCACAGGTGTTAACAGACTTGTTAACAACTCCGGATGCCGCTCCCGCAGTGCCCCGCGCGCCGCGACTCCCGGCATCCGGGCACGGAAAAACCCCGGTCGTCATAGACCGGGGTTTCTCGTTCGCAGGGTTCGCTATCGCCAGCGCGTGGTCATGAGGAAGCCGATGAAGGCGATTCCGAAGCCGATCACCAGATTCCACGCCCCGATGTCGGGAATCGGGAACGCCATGCCGCTCAGATAGAAGACGAGGATCCAGACCAGGCCGATGAGCATCAGTCCGATCATGATCGGCTTGAACCACACCGGATTGGGTGCGGCTTCGCCTTCTGCGCGCTCGACGAGCGAGTCGTCGTCTTTGCCGGGTCGTGCCATGGTCAAGAGTCTAACTGCCAGCCGGCCCTCACCTGTGCTGTGGGAGAATCGGCCTGTGGATGAAGCCGTGTCCGACCTGGGGCGCGCCGCGCGCAGGGGACGAACGCCGCGCCGGCGCACGTCGGTCGTCGGCGTCATCGGCGAGGTGCTCATCACCGCCGGCGTCATCGTCCTCCTCTATGTGGTCTGGCAGCTCTGGGTCGGCGATCTGATCTACGGCGCCGAGCGCAACGCCGAGGGCACGGAGCTGTCGCAGGAGTGGGCCGAGCAGTTCGAGCAGGAGGCCCCGGTCGCGGCGCCGACCCCCGATGCCGCCGCACCGGCCGAGCCGGTCACGGCACCGCCGCCCCTGCTGTCCGAGCCGGCCGACGCGCAGGAGTTCGCGGTCATGCGCATCCCCCGCTTCGGCGACGACTACGCGGTGCCGATGGCGGGCGGCGTGACGCGTGCCCGCACGCTCGACACGATCGGGATCGGCCATTACCCGGGCACCAGCATGCCCGGCGAGCCGGGCAACTTCGCCCTTGCCGCCCACCGCACGACGTTCGGCGCTCCCTTCAACCGCATCGCAGAGCTGCACGTCGGCGACGCCATCGTGGTGGAGACGCAAGAGGGCTGGTACACGTATCGCTTCCGCACGCTGCAGTACGTCCGCCCGGACGAGGTCGAGGTGCTCCTGCCCGTCCCGCAGGCCATGGACGTCCCCGCGGGCACCGCGTACATCACGCTGACCAGCTGCAGCCCGAAGCTGTCGATGACGGAGCGCATCGTCGCCTACGGCGTGTTCGAGTCGTTCACTCCGCGATCCGCCGGACAGCTGCCGCCATCCCTCCAGGCGGTGGCCTGATGTACGGGGCACTCTGGCGGGTACTGCCGGGACCCTGGTGGGTGCGGGTGCTCATTCTGCTCGTGCTCGTGGCGGCGCTGCTCTACGGGCTGCTGTTCTTCGCATTCCCGTGGGTGAGCCAGTTCGTGAACCCGCAGGAGGTCACGGTCACCCTTCCGGTCGCGCCGGCCGGTGCGCCGGTGTCGTGAGCGCGGGATCGTCGTCGTCGCGCATCCTCGTCGTCGACAACCATGACAGCTTCGTCCACACCCTGGTCGGGTACCTGCACGAGCTCGGCGCCGAGACCGACCTGGTGGAGGCCGACGCGATCTCCGACGCGGCGCAGGCCATCGAGGGTCGGCCGGGTGTGCTGGTCTCGCCGGGTCCGGGCACGCCGGGTGACGCCGGGGCGTCGATCGCCGTCGTCCGCGCCGCGGCGGCAGGCGGCATCCCCCTCCTGGGGGTGTGCCTCGGCCACCAAGCCATCGGCGAGGCGTTCGGTGCAACGGTCGACCACGCCACGGAGCTCATGCACGGCATGACCTCGCTCGTGCATCACGACGGGTCGCCGCTGTACAGCGGGCTGCCCGACCCGTTCACCGCG
>NZ_MWLP01000099.1:0-19196 GCF_010634885.1 Microbacterium sp. B35-04
GAGCCTCGGGGCGCGTGGGCCGAGCCTCGCCCAGGCGCGCCTGGGCGAGGCGTCCGTCCTCCTCGCCTAACGTGGGGGAGTGACATCCGGAACCTCGCGCGGCCGCCTGCGCGTGCTCGGCATCGACCCGGGCCTGACGCGCTGCGGCGTGGGTGTCGTCGACGTCGCTCCGGATCGCTCGGCGGTCCTCGTGCACGTGGGAGTAGTCCGGTCGGATCCCGGCGCCCCGATCGAGGAGCGGCTGGCGCTGATCGCGACCGGGCTCCGCGCTGTCCTCGACGCCCACTCTCCTGACGTCGTCGCCGTGGAGCGCGTGTTCGCGCAGCACAACCGCGCGACGGTGATGGGCACCGCGCAGGCGAGCGGCATCGCCCTGCTCGTGGCGGGGGAGCGCGGCATCGCCGCGGCCACGCACACGCCGTCCGAAGTGAAGGCGGCGATCACGGGGTACGGAAACGCCGACAAGCGGCAGGTGCAGACCATGGTCGCCCGCGTGCTCCGGCTGGACGAGCTCCCCAAGCCCGCCGATGCCGCAGACGCGCTGGCCCTGGCGCTCTGCCACGCCTGGCGCGGGTCGCCGGCGACGGCGGCGGCATCCGGTCCTCTCACTCCGGCCCAGCGGGCATGGGCCGACGCGGAGCGTCTCTCGCGCCGCTGAGCCGAGGCGGCGCCGATCCGCCGTGCCGGGCGCGTGTCGCTCGAACAAACGTCCGAACCGCATCGTAGGCTCGAGCCATGATCTCCTCAGTCCGCGGCACCGCCGTGCACGTCGATGCGGATGCGGTCGTGGTCGAGGTCGGGGGAGTCGGCCTCCACGTGGCGGTGACACCCCAAGTGGCGCGCAGCACGCACCTCGGCGACGCGGTCACGCTCCACACGTCGCTCATCGTCCGCGAGGACGCACTGTCGCTGTTCGGCTTCGAGTCGCGCGAAGAGCTGGCCGTGTTCGGCCAGCTGCTGGGAGTGACCGGCGTCGGCCCGAAGTCCGCGCTCGGTGTGCTCGCGACGCTGACCGTGCCGCAGATCGCCGATGCCGTGGCGGCCGACGACGACGCCCCGTTCCGCCGCGTCTCGGGTATCGGCCCGAAGACCGCCAAGCTCATCGTGCTGCAGCTGGCCGGCAAGATCGCGGTGACACGGCCCGCTGCGACCGGCGGGACGGATGCCGCGACCGCCGCCGCGATACCCGCACAGGTCGTGCAGGCGCTGGTCGGGCTCGGCTGGTCCGAGCGCGTCGCGATCGATGCCGTCGAGACCGTGGCGGCCGATGCGGCCGATGCGGATCGCTCGTCGGTGCCGGCACTGCTGCGCCGCACCCTCGCCGCCCTCGGCCCCGCGCGGAAGGAGCCGGTGAGTGGTTGACGTGCGCGAAGCCGAAGAGCCCGTCGACGAGACGGAGCTCGCGATCGAGGGTGCGCTGCGACCTTCCTCGCTGGCCGAGTTCGTCGGCCAGCAGAAGGTGCGCGGCCAGATGCAGCTGCTGCTCGACGCCGCGCGCATCCAGCAGCGACCCGCCGACCACATCCTGCTGTCCGGTCCTCCCGGGCTGGGCAAGACCACGCTCGCGATGATCGTGGCGTACGAGAGCGGGCGCCCTCTCCGCCTGTCGAGCGGTCCGGCGATCCAGCACGCGGGCGACCTCGCCGCGCTGCTGTCCAGTCTCACGCCCGGCGAGGTGCTCTTCATCGACGAGGTGCACCGCATGGCGCGCGCCGCCGAGGAGATGCTGTACCTCGCGATGGAGGACTTCCGCATCGACATCATGGTCGGCAAGGGGGCCGGCGCGACGAGCATCCCGCTCGACTTGGCGCCGTTCACCCTCGTCGGCGCGACGACGCGGTCGGGGCTCCTTCCCAATCCGCTGCGCGACCGGTTCGGCTTCACCGCCCACCTCGAGTACTACGAGCCGGAGGAGCTCGAGCGGGTCATCGAGCGCTCCGCCGCCATGCTCGGCGTCACCCTGCCACCCGCCGCCCGCGCCGAGATCGCGCGGCGCTCGCGCGGCACGCCCCGCATCGCGAACCGCCTGCTGCGCCGCGTGCGCGACTACCTCGTGGTTCACGGCCGCACGGGGGCCGACATCGCCGCCGTCGACGCCGCGCTCGACCTCTACGACGTCGACCGGATCGGCCTCGACCGTCTCGACCGCGCCGTGCTCGACGCGCTCGTGCGCCGCTTCCGCGGCGGCCCGGTGGGACTCGGAACGCTCTCGGTCGCGGTCGGCGAAGAGCCCGACACGATCGAGTCCGTCGTCGAGCCGTACCTCGTGCGCATCGGATTCATGGGACGCACACCGCGGGGGCGCATCGCCACGCCCGAGGCCTACGCCCACCTGGGGGTGCCGGCGGCAGACTCGGTGCTGGGATTCGATGACCTATAATCGCTGGAGGCTCACGCCCACCCCCGCCTGCAAGGCAACGCCGCCCACGGCGACTGCCTCCCCCGAAAGGTGCTTCCAGCTCCCATGGACTTCGCTACGTTCCTGAGCAACTACGGCCTCATCATCCTGTTGGTCGTGCTCCTCGTCTTCATGTTCTGGAGCTCGCGCCGCCGCATGCAGAAGCAGAAGGCCGAGCAGGAGGAGAAGGCCCGCCAGACGGTGCCCGGCTCCGAGGTGCTGCTGCAGGGCGGTCTGTACGGCACGATCGTCTCGTACGACGCCGACAACCTCGACCAGCCCGCGATCGTCGAGCTCGCCCCCGGCGTGCAGATCAAGGTCCACAGCCAGGCCATCCTCCGCGTCGTGACCCCCGAGGTCGGCTCGGTCACCGAGGACGAGTATCTCGCCGCCGAGGAGAGCCACGCCGAGTACGCCGAAGGCGTCGCGAACGGCGACATCAGCTCGATCAGCGACGACCAGAGCGCCACGGGCAAGGACAAGACCGAGCCCGACGCCGAACCCGGCACGAAGTCGCAGGGCTGAAGCCCCGTCCGTTCGCCCGTTCGGGCTCTCAAGAAAGCAAAGACGTGGCGACATCCACTCCCGTCCGGCATGCATGGCGCGCGCTGACCGGACTCCTCGCGATCACCGCGCTCCTGTTCGGCATCAACGCCCTCGGCGTGTACGTGTTCGGACAGAGCTCCTGGACGCCCGCACTGGCGCTCGACCTGCAGGGCGGCACGCAGATCGTCCTCGAGGCGCAGACCGAGGACGGCGCCGACCCCTCTGCTGAGCAGATGGAGCAGGCGGTCACGATCATCCGCCAGCGTGTCGACGCCTCCGGCGTCGGCGAGGCCGAGGTGACGACTCAAGCCGGTAACCAGATCGTCGTGCAGATCCCGGGTCAGGCCGACGAAGAGACTCGCAACCGCATCGAGGCGTCCGCGCAGCTCCAGTTGCGCGCCGTGCTGCATGCGGGCGAGCCGGCCAACACGTTCGTCGGCGAAGACGGCACCGCCACGCCATATCCCACGCCGGACCCGTCCCTCCAGGCCACGCCGACGACGGCGCCGACCAACGGCAGCGACACCGCGTGGATCACGCCGGCGCTGCAGGCGGAGTTCCTCGCCTACGACTGCGCCGACCCGGCCAACGACCCCGCGAACGCACCGGCCGACGAGCCGCTGATCACGTGCGAGGCCGACGGCAGTGTCAAGTACATCCTCGGCCCGGTCGAGCTCGACGGCTCGTCGATCGACGATGCGACGTTCGGCCTGCAGCAGACCAACAACCAGTGGGCGGTCAACCTCTCGTTCGACGGTGAGGGCACGACGACGTTCGGCGAGATCAGCCAGCGGCTGTACGGCGCGCAGGCACCGCTGAACCAGTTCGCGTTCGTGCTCGACGGCTACGTCCTCTCGGCACCGTCGATGAACGGCGTGATCCTCGACGGCAAGCCGAGCATCACGGGCAGCTTCACGCAGGAGACCGCGAAGGTCCTCGCCGACCAGCTGAAGTACGGCGCGCTGCCGCTGAGTTTCACCGTCGAGAGCTCGAACTCGATCTCGGCGACGCTCGGTTCGCAGCAGCTGCAGATCGGGCTCATCGCCGGCCTCATCGGCCTGGTGCTCGTCGCGATCTACTCGCTCATCGTCTACCGCGCGCTGGGCTTCATCATCATCGCGTCGCTGGCGGTGATGGCAGTGCTGACCTACGTCACTCTCTGCATCCTCGCCTGGCGCATGGGCTTCCGCCTCTCGCTCGCCGGTGTCGCCGGCCTGATCGTGACGATCGGCTTCACGGCGGACTCGTTCATCGTCTACTTCGAACGCATCCGAGACGAGCTGCGTGACGGCAAGTCGATCACGTCGGCCGTCGAAGACGGCTGGGGTCGCGCGAAGCGCACGATCTACATCTCGAAGTCGATCAACATCCTCGCCGCCGTGGTGCTGTACATCCTGGCCGATTCGACGGTCAAGGGCTTCGCCTTCACGCTCGGCCTGACGACGGCGATCGACGTCCTCATCTTCATCCTGTTCACGCACCCGGTGCTGCAGCTGCTGGCGCGCACGCGATTCTTCGGGTCGGGGCATCCGCTGTCCGGGCTCGACCCGACGGCTCTCGGAGCTGTCTACCGCGGCCGGGCGCAGTTCCGCGAGCCGGTGCTCGCTGCCGGCGCCGCCGGACGCCGCAACGTCAAGGCGCGCGGCGAAGCCGCCCGCCGCCAGACCATCGCGGAACGCAAGCAGTCCGAACTGGCCGCCGCCGACAGCGCGAAACCCGGCAAGACCGTCAAGGAGGGAGACGACTGATGCGCTCCATGAGCCAGCTCGGCAACGACCTCTACACGGGCAAGACCTCGTTCCCCTTCGTCGGGCGGCGACGCCTGTGGTTCCTCATCGCCGCCCTCCTCGTGATCGGCTCGGCGCTGGTGCCGCTGTTCCGCCCGATCCAGTTCTCGATCGAGTTCACCGGCGGATCCCAGTTCACCGTGAGCGGCGTGGCGTCGCCGGTCGACCAGTCGCTCGCGACCGACGCCGTGCTCTCTGTCGTGCCGGAAGCGACGACGAAGGTCGTCACGATCGGCGACGACGCGGTGCGGGTTCAGACCGATCAGGTGACGGATGCCGAGAGCCGCGAAATCTCCGCGGCCCTCGCCGAGGCGTACGACGTGCCCGAGAGCGAAGTCAGCTACGCCTTCATCGGTCCCAGCTGGGGCGCCGATGTCACGCGAACGTCGCTGTGGGGCCTCGCGATCTTCCTCGCCCTGACGTTCATCATCCTGGCGCTGTACTTCCGCACCTGGAAGATGTCGGTCTCGGCCATCATCGGCCTGGTGGATGTGCTCGTCATCACGATCGGCGTGTACGCGCTGTTCGGCTTCGAGATCTCGCCCGCCGCCGTCATCGGCTTCCTGACGATCCTCTCGTACGCGCTGTACGACACGACGGTCGTGTTCGACAAGATCAGAGAGAACACGAGCGAAGACGGCGAGGTCTCGGGGCGCACGTTCGGCGAGTCCGTGAACCTCGCAGTGAACCAGACCCTCGTGCGGTCCATCAACACGACGATCGTCGCGATCCTGCCGACCGGTGCGATCCTGTTCATCGGGCTCATCTGGGCCGGTGCGCAGACGCTCACCGACCTGTCGCTGTCGATCTTCGTGGGAACGATCGTGGCCGCGTACTCGACGATCTTCGTCGCGGCGCCACTGTACTCGCTGCTGCGTGAGAACGAGCAGCCGATCAAGACGCGCGACACGCGCGTCGTGGCGGCGCGCGAGCTGGCAGGTACCCCGGCCTGAGGCCTCGCCGCTCGGGCGTAGGATTGGGAGGTCCGGCGGAGGGGAGGGGATCATCGCATGACCGAGACCGTTCCCCCCGCCCAGTCCTCGTCCCTGCGACGCCTGGTGCCGCGGATCTTCTCGCGCTCCGCGCGCCGGGATGACGTAGAGCAGCTGCTGCGGACGGTGCGCACGCACCATCCGAAGGGCGATCTGTCGATCGTCGAGCGCGCCTACTCGGCGGCCGAGAAGGCGCACTCCGGGCAGGCGCGCCAGAGCGGCGAGCCGTACATCACGCATCCGCTGGCCGTGGCGCAGATCCTCGCGGATCTCGGTCTCGGGCCTCGGGCCATCGCCGCGGCGCTGCTGCACGACACGGTCGAGGACACCGAGTACTCCCTCGAGACGCTCACCAGTGAGTTCGGCGACGAAGTCGCCATGCTCGTGGACGGCGTGACCAAGCTCGACAAGGTCAAGTACGGCGAGAGCGCCCAGGCCGAGACCGTCCGCAAGATGATCGTGGCGATGTCGCGCGACATCCGCGTGCTCCTCATCAAGCTTGCTGATCGCCTCCACAACGCCCGCACCTGGGGCTTCGTCCCGCCCGAGAAGGCACGCAAGAAGGCGACCGAGACACTCGAGATCTACGCGCCGCTCGCACACCGGCTCGGCATCCAGGCGATCAAGTCCGAGCTCGAGGACCTCTCGTTCGCGGTGCTGCACCCGAAGCTCTACGCCGAGATCGACAGCCTCGTGAAGCAGCGCACTCCGCAGCGCGAGCAGTACGTGCAGAACGTCATCGACGCCGTCGACAGCGACCTTCGCGAACTGCGCATCCGCGGTCGCGTGATGGGCAGGCCGAAGCAGCTGTACTCCGTCTACCAGAAGATGGTCGTCCGCGGTCGCGAGTTCGACGACATCTACGATCTCATCGGCATCCGCGTGCTCGTCGGCAGCGTCCGCGACTGCTACGCGGTGCTGGGCGCCATCCACGCACGCTGGACGCCCCTTCCGGGGCGCTTCAAGGACTACATCGCCACGCCGAAGTTCAACCTCTACCAGTCGCTGCACACCACGGTCATCGGCCCGGGCGGCCGCACCGTCGAGATCCAGATCCGCACGCACGAGATGCACCAGCAGGCGGAGTACGGCGTCGCGGCGCATTGGAAGTACAAAGAGCAGATGAACGGCGCCAAGCCGGACTCCAAGTCTCTCGACACCGACATGGCGTGGCTCGCCCACATCTCCGACTGGCAGGCCGAGACGGCCGACCCCGGGGAGTTCCTCGATTCCCTGCGCTTCGAGATCGGTGCGAAGGAGGTCTACGTCTTCACGCCGAAGGGGCGCGTGATCGGGCTGCCCGCCGGCGCGACGCCGGTCGACTTCGCGTACGCGGTCCACACCGAGGTCGGCCACCGCACGATGGGCGCCAAGGTCAACGGGCGGCTGGTCCCGCTCGAGTCCGAGCTGAAGAGCGGCGACGTGGTCGAGGTGTTCACCTCGAAGAACCCGGATGCCGGCCCCAGCCAGGACTGGCTCGGCTTCGTGCGGAGCACCCGCGCGCGCAACAAGATCCGGGGCTGGTTCACGAAGGAGCGTCGCGAGGAGGCGATCGAGCAGGGCAAGGAGTCGATCGCGCGCGCGATGCGCCGGCAGAACCTGCCCTTGCAGCGGCTGATGAGCCAGGACTCGTTCACTGAGGTCGCCCACCTGCTGCGCTACGAGGACGTCTCGGCGCTGTACGCCGCGGTCGGCGAAGGCCATGTCTCGACCCAGTCCGTGATCGAGAAGGTCACCGCGCTCGTCGCCGCCAACGACACCACGACCGGTCCGATAGATCTGCCGGTGGTCGGGCGCACCCGCGCACCGCGCGGCGGCGACTCGGGGATCCTCGTGCGCGGCGCCCCCGACATCCTCGTCAAACTCGCGAAGTGCTGCACGCCCGTGCCGGGCGACGAAGTCGTCGGCTTCGTGACCCGCGGGAGCGGCGTCTCGGTGCACCGGACCGACTGCACGAACGTCAAGTCGCTGATGGACGACCCGGAGCGCATGATCGAGGTCGAGTGGGCGCCGACGACGAAGAGCGTGTTCCTCGTCCAGATCCAGGTCGAGGCGCTGGACCGTTCGGGCCTGTTGAGCGACGTCACGCGCGTACTCAGCGAGCACCACGTCAACATCCTGTCGGCGACGGTCTCGACTTCGAACGATCGCCTCGCGCTCAGCCGCTTCGTGTTCGAGATGGGCGACATCGTCCACCTCGATCGTGTGCTCAACGCCGTGCGTCGCATCGACGCCGTCTACGACGTCTACCGCGTGACGTCCTCCTGAAGCCCGGCGACGATCTCTCGCAGGCACCCCAGCGCCGCCCGCTTGTGGGGGAGCACCCCCGTCTCGAGCCGGGCGATCGCGCGGGAAGCGGCATCCTGATCCGCGCCCGCGAGCAGGTGCGCCGCCCGCGTGTGCTCGGCATCTCCGACCCGGGCGAGGTCGGCGAGGGTTCGTTCCGGGTTGGTGACGAGCACGCCACCGATCAGCTGCAGGTCCTCGGCCGCGACGGCGAGGTCGCGATAGACCAGCTGCCGATGCGGGACGACGTGGAGGCGGCGCGGCACCGCGCGCTGCACGGTATGGCGCACGGGCGGCGCCGGCAGCCCGCCGTGGATCCAGGCGGCTGTCAGATGCGTGGCGGCGAGCGTGTCGCCGAGCGTGCGCGCCAGCGAGCCGGCACGCAACGCCCGCGTCTCCACCGCATCCGCGGGCATGTAGGCGTCGCCCAGCGACACGAGGTGCCCGTCGAGGCAGGCGGCCGTCAGCTCCGCACTCGAGAGCCGGTCATCCGCGAAGTAGAGGAAGGGCGATCCCACGTCCGAAGTCTGCCGCACCGTGAACGGAGCACGGATGCCGCAGCACGGCGCCTGTGGACAACCCGGGCGTAGCGCGCACGCCGCGCCCGGGTCTATGACCCCCCTGATGGTGACGGGTGGGGTTTACGGCCTGAGGCTGACGGCTCAGTGGCGACGAATCAGCCGCCCAGCGCCTTGAGCCACGTCCGGCGCGCCTCGAGCGCGTCAGTCGCGGTGGCGATGGCCCGCTTGTCGCCGGACTTCTTCGCCTCCTCGAGTTCGTCCTCGAGCTTGCGGATCGCGTCCGTCAGCTGTCGCGTCATGTCGTTCGCGCGCGCCTTCTGCTCGGGATCGTTGCGCTTCCAGTCCGCCTCTTCCCGCGAGCGCAGCGCGTTCTCGATGCGACGAAGCTCGTCGTCGAGCGAGCGCTCGGTGTCGCGCGGGAAGATCCGGCCCACCTCGTCCCAGCGGCGCTGCACCCCCGTCAGGGTGGCACGAGCCTTCGCGATGTCGCGCTCGTCGGCGACGACCTTCGCTTCTTCGAGCAGCGCGCGCTTGAGCTCGATCTTCTCGCGGGAGGCTTCGAGATCGGCCGTCTCGCGCTCGATCCGCGCGCCGTACAGGGCGTCACCGGCAGCCTTGAACCGCGCCCAGAGCGCGTCATCGACCTTCTTGCCGGCGCGACCGGCCGTCTTCCATTCGTCGAGCAGGTCGCGGTAGGCGGGGATGCCGTCCTCGCCCTTCGTCGCGAGGGCCTCGGCCCGCTCGACCAGGCGCGTCTTGCGGTCGCGAACGCCCTTGTGCGCCTCGTCCAGCTCGGCGTAGAACGCGCGGCGGTGCTTGTCCACCGTCGCGCGAGCGTCGCGGAATCTCTTCCACAGCTGCTGGGCGGTCGACTTCGGCAGCCGCGGGCCGTTCTGCTGCTGCGACTGCCACTGGTCGAAGAGCGAGTTGAGCTCGGACGTGGCCTGCTTCCACTGCACGGTGCGCGGGTCGCGGGCCGCCAGCGCCTCCGCCTTCTCGACGAGTTCCGTCCGCGCCTTCACGGCGTCGTCGACGGCCTCGCGCGCAGCCACGGCCTCGGTCTCGGACTCGGCGGCAAGCGTCTTGGTGAGTGCGGCGACACGGGCGGCGAGGCTCGCGAGATCGCCGACGGCCGCAGCATCCCGTAGCTTGCCGTTGATCGTGCGCGCGGTCGAACGCAGATCCGCGACGGATGCCCCGCCGCGGCGGTGACGCACCTCGAGGAGGGTCACCTCGCTGGCCAGGTCGTTGTACTTGCGCTGGAAGTAGGCGAGCGCCTCTTCGGCAGACCCGTCGGGGTACTGCCCGACGACGCGCCAGCCATCGGCCTCTCGGACCGAGACGGTGCCGTCCTCATCGACGCGGCCCCATGGCTCGTCGGAAGCCGGTGCGGCGGGCGCCATCGCAACGACGTTCTTGGGCGCCGCCGGCTTGGCGGCCGCAACAGGCAGGTCAGCCTCAGCAGGCTCAGCCGCGTCCTCGTCGGTCTCAGCCGCGGGCTCCGCGTCAGCCGCGGTCTCGGCCTCAGCCGCGGGCTCCGCGTCAACCGCGGGCTCGGCCTCAACCGCGGGCTCGAGGTCGGCCTCAGCGACCGGCTCGGGCTCGGCCTCAGTCGCGGGCTCCTCGGCGTCCACCGCGGGCTCGTCGGCGTCCGCTGCCGGTTCGGCATCGGTGTCAGCCGCGGGCTCCGCCTCAGCGGCCGGCTCGGGCTCGCCCCCTGCCGCGGGCTCGGCGTCGGAGGATTCCTCGGCAGAGCCGGAATCCTCGGCCCCTTCCGGGGCGGTGTCGGCGGCTGCCTCGGAAACGGCGTCTTCCGACATCTCCACTTCGTTCGCGGTGACAGCGGCGTCGCTGTCGGGTGCCTCGGGGGCGTCGGTTTCGGGCTGGGAATCTGCTGCGGCAGTCACGGGATGCACCTCATCGCGGCTCGCGCCGTCTGTAGGGAGTAGGACGGCTCACAGCCTAGTACGGCGGATGCCTCGTCTCCGATGGTGCCGCGGCTCGGAGCCCGAGATCTCAGAGCGTCGGGGTGGGTGTCGCGCTCGGCTCGGGCGTCGTCGGCGAAGGAGTCGGCGCGGGCGTGGGCGCTGTGGGCGTCGGCGTGGAAGAGGGCGCGGGCTCTGGGGCACCGGGACCGGCCACGAAGTACACCGTCTGGGCACCTATCAGACCGAGAACCAGAACACCGCCGACGATGCCGGCGATCAGGTTGTCACGCGTGCGGCGGCGTGCCTGCCCCTCATGGAACTGACGCCGCGCCTCGTACAGTCGGGTGCGGTCGCGCGCAGCCCGCGCATCACGGTTCTTGCCACCGTTCGCCACGTGACCTCCTCGTTCGGTTTTCCGTCAGGCTCGTTCGGTCTTGCGTCAGGCTCGTCCACCCTGGCTCACGCTCGCTGCCTCGTGCGCCGCCGTGCGGCGTGAGAGCACCAGGAGTCTCTGTGCCCACGCCTGGGCCCCGGCGTGCACGCGGGTCAGCGCCCCGGGCGGGTTGATCCTACGGGGGCCGCACGGCGGCGACCAAACCGCAGCCGATCCCGTGTCGTGGACGCGGGATAGCCTGGTGAGATGACCGCTCCTGCCCCCTCTTCACGCGCCGGCGGCGCGTCGCGTGGGGCCTCGGGGAGCGGTGGTGCACCGACAGCCCTCTTCCAGGGGTTGACGCCGCTCGCGGTTCGGATGCGTCCGACGTCGCTCGACGAGGTCGCGGGGCAGTCGCACCTGCTCCGGGCGGGCTCGCCTCTCGTGACGCTCGCGAATCCGGATGCCGCGGCCCGCGCCGCGACCTCGGTCACCTTGTGGGGCCCGCCCGGCACAGGCAAGACCACGCTCGCGCAGGCCATCGCCCGTTCGTCGGGCCGGCGCTTCGTCGAGCTGTCGGCGGTCACGGCCGGGGTGAAGGACGTACGCGAGGTCATGCAGGAGGCGCTCACCCAGCGCGACCTGTACGGACAGTCCACGATCCTGTTCCTCGACGAGATCCACCGGTTCACGAAAGCCCAGCAGGACGCGCTGCTGCCGGGCGTCGAGAACGGCTGGGTGGTGCTCATCGCGGCGACCACCGAGAACCCGTCGTTCTCGATCATCTCGCCGCTGCTGTCGCGCTCGCTGCTGCTCACCCTGAAGCCGCTGACCGACGATGACCTCCGCATGCTCCTCGATCGTGCGGTCTCGGATCCCCGCGGGCTGGCCGGAGCGGTCGCGCTCGGCGACGAGGCCCGCGACGCGCTGGTGCGCCTCGCCTCGGGCGACGCCCGGCGGGCGCTGACGGCCCTCGAAGCGGCGGCGTCGCTGGCGGTGCCGGAGGAAGGCGAGAGCGACGAAGACGCGGACGAGGATGCCGCCGACGGCGTCCCGGTGATCTCACCCGACCACGTCGCGCAGGCTGTCGACCGCGCGCTGCTGCGCTACGACCGCCAGGGCGACGAGCACTACGACGTGATCAGCGCCTTCATCAAGTCGATCCGCGGCTCGGACGTCGATGCCGCGATCCACTATCTGGCGCGGATGATCGAGGCGGGGGAGGACCCCCGGTTCATCGCGCGCCGCCTCATCATCTCGGCCGCAGAGGACATCGGGCTCGCCGACCCCCATGCGCTGCCGATGGCGGTGGCCGCCGCCGAGGCGGTGCAGTTCATCGGCATGCCCGAGGGCCGCATCCCCCTGGCGGAGGCGACGGCGTATCTCGCCACGACGGCCAAGTCCAACGCCGCCTACCTCGCGATCAACGCCGCGATCGCCGACGTGCGCGCGGGCGGGTTCGGCCGCGTGCCCGTGCACCTCCGCGACGCGCACTACCCGGGAGCGAAACGCTTGGGCCACGGCAAGGGCTACGTCTACCCGCACGACGCCGAGATCGGCATCGCCGCGCAGCAGTACCTGCCCGACGAACTGCAGGGGCGCCGCTACTACGAGCCGAAAGCACTCGGGGCAGAGCGCGATGTGCAGGCCCGTCTGGAGAAGATCCGCCGCATCCTCGACGGCGAACGCTGACCGCCGGTCACCGCGCGGCGCATCGCGTCGGCCGCACCGCGGGGCGCCCGTGGCGCCCCCAGAAAGGCGGCGCGGCGGATCTGGTAGGGTTGAGGGGCTCGAAACGCAGTTTTCGGGCATCCCCTCTCTTCTTGAACGACCTTCCGGCATGCCCCGGCGTGCAGTCCGGAAAGGGCGAAGACAGGGCGATACGTCCGCGAGCCGTGAAAGCCACGGCAGCGTCATCGAAAGGAACACTTCGTGGCAACGAAGTCCCAGGACCGCCGCAAGGTCCGCCTCTCCCGCGCCCTCGGCGTCGCGCTGACCCCCAAGGCAGCCAAGTACCTCGAGAAGCGCCCCTACGCGCCGGGTGAGCACGGCCGCACCAAGCGCAAGCAGGACAGCGACTACGCCGTCCGCCTCCGCGAGAAGCAGCGTCTGCGCGAGCAGTACGGCATCCGCGAGAAGCAGATGCGCAACACGTTCAACGAGGCCCGCCGCACCCAGGGCCTGACGGGTGAGAACCTCGTCGAGCTCCTCGAGATGCGTCTGGACGCGCTCGTGCTGCGTGCCGGCTTCGCCCGCACCACCGCGCAGGCGCGCCAGCTCGTCGTGCACCGCCACATCCTCGTGGACGGCCAGCTCGTCGACCGCCCGTCGTTCCGCGTGAAGCCGGGCCAGCTCATCCACGTCAAGGCCAAGAGCGAGGGCATCGAGCCCTTCCAGGTCGCAGCGCTCGGCGGTCACGCCGAGGTCCTGCCGCCCGTTCCCGGCTACATCGAGGTCGAGCTCGACAAGCTGCAGGCCCGTCTCGTGCGTCGCCCGAAGCGCGCCGAGGTCCCCGTGGTCTGCGAAGTCCAGCTCGTCGTCGAGTACTACGCGGCGCGCTAAGCGTTTCGTCTCGCTTCGCTCGCTCAACGGCCGAAGCAGAAGGGCGCCGGGTTCACCCCGGCGCCCTTCGTCGTCCCACCCCGAGCGCGGCCGGCAGGGCATGGCCATGACGTTTCCGCTTACGATGGGAGGATGCCGCGCCCCAGCGGCCCGCGAGGAAGTGGTGACATGAAGAACCTCCTGTGGTTCCTGTTCGGCATCGCCGGCGGGTTCGTGCTCGCGCACCTGATGGACAAGGATCCGCGAGGCCACGAGATGCTGGCCGACGTCGACGCCCGCATCACGGAGTTCACCG
The DNA here is from genome assembly GCF_010634885.1 of Microbacterium sp. B35-04. Taxonomy (NCBI): domain Bacteria; kingdom Bacillati; phylum Actinomycetota; class Actinomycetes; order Micrococcales; family Microbacteriaceae; genus Microbacterium; species Microbacterium sp. B35-04. The sequence goes on from NZ_MWLP01000099.1 coordinate 13,689, forward strand.
ACCGCATGGGCGACGCCTATCGCGAGCAGGAAGCGCGCTTCGCCGGTCTGGTCGACGACGTGCGGGATGCCGCCGCCGACGCCGTCGGCTCAGCCCGGGCTGCGGCATCCGATGTCGCCGCGAAGGTCGCCGACGCGGCCGATGACGCGGCCGACAAGCTCACCGACTGACCCGCCGCCCCCTTTCCGCGCCTGCGCCCCGGCACCGGTCGCCGGATACCCCAGAACACGCACGCATTCGCACGCACACGCAAGGACCCGTATGAAGACCGCCGAGATCGCACAGCGCTTCCTCGATTACTTCGAGAAGAACGGCCACACCATCGTCCCCTCGGCATCGCTGGTGACCGACGACCCGGCGCTGCTGTTCACGGTGGCCGGCATGGTGCCGTTCATCCCGTACCTCTCGGGCGACGTCCCTGCGCCGTATGCGCGTGCTGCCGACAACCAGAAGTGCATCCGCACCAACGACATCGAAGAGGTCGGCAAGACGCCGCGTCACGGCACCTTCTTCCAGATGCTGGGCAACTGGTCGTTCGGCGACTACTTCAAGGAAGGCGCCATCCGGTACGCCTGGGATCTGCTGACGAGTCCTGAAGCCGACGGCGGACTCGGCTTCGATCAGAAGGACCTGTGGGTCACCGTCTACGAAGAGGACGACGAGGCGCACGATCTCTGGCTGAAGCTCACCGACTTGCCCGAGGAGCGCATCCAGCGCCTCGGCAAGGACACGAACTACTGGAGCACCGGCCTTCCGGGGCCCGCCGGTCCGTGCTCGGAGATCTTCTTCGACCGTGGTCCGGAGTACGGGATCGACGGTGGCCCCGCCACCGACGACGACCGTTACGTCGAGATCTGGAACCTCGTGTTCATGCAGTACGAGATCACCAACGTGCGCTCGAAGTACGACTTCGACATCGTCGGCGAACTCCCGAACAAGAACATCGACACCGGCATGGGCCTGGAGCGCATCGCGTTCATCAAGCAGGGCGTCGACAACATGTACGAGACCGACCAGGTGCGTCCGGTGCTCGACAAGGCGGTCGGGCTGTCGGGCCGCACGTACGGCGCGAACCACGAAGACGACGTGCGGTTCCGCGTGGTCGCCGACCACATCCGCTCGTCGCTGATGCTCATGTCGGACGGCGTCACGCCCGCGAACGACGGCCGGGGCTACATCCTGCGCCGCCTCATGCGCCGTGCGATCCGCTCCATGCGCCTGCTCGGCGTCGACGGGCCGACGTTCAGCGTCCTGTTCGAGGCGTCCCGCGACGCCATGAAGGACGCCTACCCGGTCGTCGAGGCCGACTGGGCGCGCATCTCGCAGTACGCCCTCGCCGAAGAGGCGACCTTCCTCCGCACGCTCGCGGCGGGGGAGTCCCTGCTGGACGAGTCGCTCGCCGAGACCAAGGCCACCGGCGGCAGCACGCTGACCGGCTCGGAGGCGTTCCTGCTGCACGACACCTACGGCTTCCCGATCGACCTGACGCTCGAGATCGCCGAGGAGGCGGGGCTCAGCGTCGACCGTGCAGCGTTCGACGGACTGATGCAGGAGCAGCGCGCACGTGCCAAGGCGGACGCACGGGCGCGCAAGCGCCAGCTCGCCGACACGAGCGTGTACCGCGACCTGCGTGCCCACGGCGAGACCGTCTTCACGGGCTACACCGACCTCGAGGCGGAGTCGCAGGTGCTCGGCGTCCTCGTCGACGGCGTCTCGGTCGACCGCGCGAGCGTCGGCCAGATCGCCGAGGTGATCCTGGCCGAGACCGCGCTCTACGCCGAGTCGGGCGGCCAGGTCGCCGACAAGGGCGTCATCGTCGGCCCGGGCTACGAGCTCGAGGTGCTCGACGTTCAGAAGCCGGTTCCCGGGCTCATCAGCCACACCGTCGAGGTCTCCATCGGCGAGGTCGGCGTGGGTCAGCCCGCGACGACGGTGGTGGATGCCGCGAACCGCCGCGCCGCCCGTCAGGCCCACTCCGCGACCCACCTGGTGCACGCGGCGCTCCGCGACACGCTGGGCAAGACCGCGACGCAGGCCGGTTCGCTGAACCGGGCCGGCTACATGCGCTTCGACTTCTCGTGGGGTCAGGCCCTGTCGGACGACACCAAGTCCGAGATCGAGGAGATCGCGAACAACGCGGTGCGCGACAACCTCGAGGTGACCACGCGCGTCCTCGCCCTCGATGAGGCCAAGTCGCTCGGCGCGATGGCGCTGTTCGGCGAGAAGTACGGCGACACCGTGCGCATGGTCGACATCGGCGGCCCCTGGTCGCGCGAGCTCTGCGCCGGCACGCACGTGTCGACGAGCGCCGAGATCGGCATAATCAGCCTCGTCGGCGAGTCGTCGGTGGGCGCGTCCAACCGGCGGGTCGAGGCGCTCGTCGGCCTCGACGCGTTCCGCTCGCTGGCCGCTGAGCGCGCCCTCGTGTCGCAGCTCACCTCGTCGCTGAAGGCGCCGCGCGAGCAGCTGCCCGCCCGCATCGCCGAGCTTCAGGCGAGCCTCAAGGCGGCCGAGAAGAAGATCGCGGCGTTCGAGTCCAAGGCTCTCGGCGATCGCCTTCCCGCCCTCGCCGCCGGCGCGACGCGCGTGGGCGACACGCTCGTGGTCGCGGAGTCGCTCGGCACCGCGGCATCCGCCGACGACGTCCGCTCGCTGGCGCTGCAGGTGCGCGAGCGCCTCGGCTCCGAGGCCGCCGTGGTGGCACTCGGGGCGGTGGTGAACGACCGTCCCGTCGTGATCGTCGCGACCAACGACGCCGCGCGGACGGCCGGCGCCAAGGCGGGCGCGCTCGCGAAGGGCGCGGCCGGTGTGCTCGGCGGCGGCGGCGGCGGACGCGACGACGTCGCCCAGGGCGGTGGGACGGATGCCGCGGCCCTGCCTTCGGCGCTGACCGCCGTGAAGGACGCGCTCGCCGCGTGAACGGCCGGTGCCGATGAGCGATTTCAGGCGGGGCCGGCGGCTCGGCATCGACGTGGGCAAAGCCCGCGTGGGTGTGGCGACGTGCGATCCCGACGGTCTGCTCGCCACGCCGGTCGAGACGGTGCCGCGTGACGACGCATCGGTGGGGCGGATCACGGCCCTCGCCGAGGAGTATTCCGCGGTCGAACTGCTCGTGGGCCTGCCGATGAATCTGCGCGGTGAGGACACTGCGTCGACGCAGGACGCCCGGGACTTCGCCGCGGCCCTGGCTGCGGCATCCGCTCTTCCGGTGCGGCTCGTCGACGAGCGGCTGTCGACCGTGTCGGCACACGCGGCACTGCGCAGTTCGGGCAGATCCCAGCGTTCTTCGCGTACCATCGTTGACCAGGTCGCCGCGGTCGTCCTGCTCCAGCAAGCGCTCGACGTCGAGAAGAGCACCGGACGACCCCCCGGAACCCCCGTCCCCCAGGAGCCCGCCTGATGCCCGACTCATCGCCCGACGGCGAAGCAGTTCCCCCGTCGCGCCGCGCTGCCCGCGAAGCGGCCAGGCGAGCGGCGACGGGTGAGACGCCGACTCAGGCTGGGGCTGCGCCGACTCCCGCGCCGGCGGCTCCCGCACCGGCGGAGGCGGCAACGACCTGGGAATCACTCATCACAGGCGCCACACCCATCGTCGGGAGCGGTCCCACCGCGCCGGCCGCTCCGGCGGCCCCGCCGCCCGCCGCGGAGCCCGCGCCGGGGAGCGGGTTCCAGCCCGTCCCGTTGCGCACGCCCCGGCCGACGACGGAGCCGGTCGACATCGTCGAATCGTCCGCCGCGGACGACTCGTGGATCTTCGCCGGTGCCGGCGTGGGTCCCGCCATGCCGTACAGCCGTTCCGGGGCCGCCTCGACCGCGCCGGGCTCCGCCGCATCGCCGGCGGGGCCGACCGCGTCGGCCCCATCAGCGGCACCTCGGGATGCCCGGCGCGAGCAGGCGCGACAGGCGCCCGTCGCGACCCTCGACGATCTGTTCAGCGGTTCGACCTCGACGGAGGACATCGGGAACGTGCCGCCAGCGAAGAACAAGAAGCGCCGCCGCATCGGCGGCTGGATCGCCCTCGGCGTCGTGCTGCTGATCCTCGGCGGCATCGCCGGCGGCGCGTACTACGTGTGGACGACGTACGAAGACCAGATCCGCGAGGTCATGGGCTGGGAAGAGCCCAAGGACTACGAGGCGGGCCTCGCGAACGGCGAGACGTACGTGACGATCGCCCAGGGCGACACCGGCTCGCCGATCTCGCAGTCGCTGTTCGACGCCGGTGTGACGAAGACCGCCGACGCGTTCTACGACTACCTCATCACGAGCGGGCAGAACCCGATGTTCCAGCCGGGCGTGTACAAGCTCCAGAAGCAGATGACGAGCGAGGCGGCGCTGGCGGCGCTCCTCGATGCGGCGAACAAGCAGGAGTTCACCGCGCAGATCCCCGAGGGCTACACCGTCGACGGCACGCTCGAGCGGATCTCCGAGGGCACCGGCATCCCGCTCGCCGATCTGCAGGCCGCCGCCGCCGACGCGTCTGCGTACGGCGTCCCCGTCGATCCGGCGATCGTCGCGACAGGGGGGCAGCCGCTCGAAGGATGGCTGTTCCCGGCGACGTACACGTTCGACCCCAGCGTGACGGCGCAGTCGGCGATCCAGACGCTCGTCGACCGCACGGTGCAGTCGCTCGATGCCGCCGGCGTTCCCGTCGAGAGGCGCCAGGAGATCCTCACGACCGCGTCGATCATCCAGCGCGAGGCGCGCTACGAGGTCGACATGCAGAAGGTCTCGCGGGTCATCCTCAACCGTCTCGATCCCGGCAACCAAGAGACCTTCGGCAAGCTGCAGATGGACTCGACGGCGCAGTACGGCTTCGGCGAAATGCACGACGGCACGGTGAGCTCGTCTGAAGAGGCGCTGAACGATCCGAACCCGTGGAACACGTACTACCACACGGGGCTGCCGATCGGTCCGATCTCCAACCCCGGCGACGTCGCCATCAACGCCGCGATGCACCCGGCGGACGGGCCGTGGCTGTACTTCGTGACGGTCAACCTGGACACCGGCGAGACCCAGTTCACGAGCACGTACAGCGAGCACCTGAAATACGTGGACCAGTGGCAGCAGTGGTGCAGCGAACACCCGGACCAGGGGTGCTGAGCCCGCGCGCGACGCGTCTGGAGGTCTGGGGCGATCCGATCGCGCACAGCCGCTCGCCGCAGCTGCACGCCGCCGCCTATGAGGTGCTCGGCCTGGACTGGTCGTACGGGCTCCGCCGGGTCGACGAGGCGTCGTTCGCGGCGGAGTTCGCCGACCTCGACGACAGCTGGCGCGGCCTCTCGCTCACGATGCCGCTCAAGGGCGTCGCGTTCGCGGCGGCGTCCACCCACGACCGCCGGGCCGAGCTGACGGGAGCCGTCAACACACTGCTGCTCGACCTCGCCGGCGCGCGCGGCTTCAACACCGATGTCGGCGGCATCGTGCGGGCCCTGGCCGATGACGACATCACCGACGTGGCACGCGCCCGCATCGTCGGCGCCGGCGCGACGGCGACCTCGGCGTCGACGT